>JALGTR010000115.1 GCA_029821265.1 Candidatus Zipacnadia bacterium | reverse complement strand
CGAGGAGGCGGCGACCTTTCCGGACAACACGCCGGAGTTTATGGCACGCTGCAACGCGGTGCTGGAGCTTGCGACCACCAACGCGCCGAAGATCGTCTCGCCCACCGTCGATCTGAACAAGCGACAGATCGCGGCACTCGGGCTGAAGCTTGAGGCGCCTCTGCATTTGTCGTGGAGCTGCTACGGGCCCGGGCCGGAGCACTGCTGGCGCTGTCCCTCGTGCAGGCGAGCCCGCGCTGCGCTCGAGAGCTCGGGTGCGTGGGACCAGTGGATGGAACAAAGATCCCAGTCCGAGGGTTAAATATGTGAGGGAGGCTCACCATGCCCCGTCTGCGCTTCTTTGACGGCTGCGCCATGATCGGCTGGCGGTCCAACCGCCACCCGGAGACCATCTGGACTCCGCGCGACTTCCTGCGCGACTACGACTACTACGGCATCGGCGCAGCCCTGGTGCACAGCGCGTCCGCGGTCGAGTACAACCAGGACTATGGCAACCGCAGGCTGCTGAAGGAGATCGCCGACTTCCCGCGGCTTCTGCCGCAGTGGGTGGTCATACCGCATCAGCAGCACGAGATGGCGCACGCCGATGAGCTGATCCCGGAGATGCTGGAGCTCGGCGTGCGTGCCGCGCGCATCTACCCCAGGTCGCATAACATCCCGCTGACCGAACAGACCTCGGGGCCCCTGCTCGAGAGACTGCAGGAGCACCGGATCCCGCTGTTCGTCGATGTCAGCGAGATGTCGATCGACCAGGCCGCATCGCTCTGCGAACGCGCGCCGGAGCTGCCGGTCGTGCTCTGTGGCGTCAGCTGGGGCAGCGACCGCGTCCTCGAGCCGGCGCTCGAACGCGTCGAGAACCTGTACATCGAGACGCACTTCTTCCAGGGGCATCGAGCCTACGAGCGCTTCATCAACCTGTTCGGCGATGAGCGGCTGATCTTCGGCACAGGCCTGCCCGATTGCAGCCCCGGCGCCGCGATGATGATGTCCCTCTACGAGGACATCCCCGACGAATCACGCGACAAGATCGCCGGCGGCAACCTCCTGCGACTCCTCCAGGAGGTGCGCACGGACGGGCCGTTGCCGATCGAGGAGATCCCGGCCGTGACGCCGCCTGAGGGCGATGACCCCATCGTGGCCGCGATGCGGGAGGGCAGGCCGCTGACCGACGAGTACATCTTCGACTCGCACGGGCACATCGCGCATGAGGGCGCAATGGGCATCGCGAGGAACACGCTGCCCTACAATGACGCGGACGGCCTCGTGGGCACAATGGACCGCTGCGGGATTGACAGGTGTATCGTCAGCACGTGGAGCGGGATCACTCACGGCGATCCGGAGAGTAACGACATCACCCTCCGAGCGATTAATAAGTACCCGGACCGGATCCTCGGCTACGGAACCGCGAACCCGCGTTTCCCGGAACAGGTGGCCGACGAAATGCGTCGGGTATTCCGGGATGGGCCGATGGTCGGGTACAAGCCCTACCCGCCGCGTCATCGGGTTCCGCTCCCGGATATCAGGCACCGGCCGATGCTCGAGTGGGCCGACCGCAACGGCGCCCCGGTTCTCTGCCACGGTGGCCTCAACCCTGACATGGCCGTTACGCCTGATCAGCTCGACGCCGTTGCGCCACTGTACCCGAATGCGAAGTTCCTGCTGGCACACACGGGTTCAAACTGGGCCGTCGCCGAGGCCCTTGTTCCGGTGGCCCGCCGTTGGAGTAACGTATACGCGGAGATCACCTATACCGCGATCCTGTACAATCTCGTGGAATTCCTCGTCCGGGAGATGGGGCGAGATCGCGTCCTCTTCGGGACTGACTGCGTCATGCGCGACGCGGCACCGCAGCTTGGCTGGGCCGCGTGGGCGCGCATACCGCTCGAGGACAAGCGCATGGTCCTCGGGTATAACATCGCTGACATACTGGGAGTGCCCGCCGCCGAGCGCAGACCGATCGGAGCCGGGGCTCCAGCTTAGGTAGTGAACGAGTGTCATGGCTGAACTGATTCTGGCAATCGAAGACGAAGAGCCGGTTCGCGAAGCGATCGTAGCCGCTCTCGAGGCGGATGGCTTCAGGGTCATCACGGCGGCCGACGGCGCCGAGGGGCTGGAGAGGCTCCGCGGCGAGCGCCCCGATCTCGTGGTGCTCGACCTGATGCTGCCGAAGATCGACGGGATGGACGTCTGCGCGCAGATACGCGAGCACTCCGAGGTCCCCATCGTCATGCTCACAGGGCTCGACGAGGAGGATGACAGGGTCAAGGGGCTCATGCGCGGCGCCGACGACTACATCACAAAGCCATTCCGAGCCCGCGAGCTCAGCGCGCGGGTGCGCGCGGTGCTTCGGCGCAGCACCCACTGGTCGAGCGACGATCGCGAGCTGCTGGAACTGGGCGATCTGCAGGTGCGCCCCGCTGCCCGCTCGGCGTCCATGGCCGGCAGGGAGCTGAACCTGACGCCGAAGGAGTTCGATCTGCTCGAGTACTTCATCCGCAACGCAGGCAACGTCGTCGAGCGCGGGCGGCTGCTCGACCGCGTCTGGGGCGAGGACGAATACATCGATCCGCGCACGCTGGACGTACACATCCGGTGGCTGCGCGAGAAGATCGAGGACGACCCCAGCGATCCGAAGTGGCTGCTGACAGTCCGCGGGAAGGGCTACAAGCTCGTGAAGCCCTGAGGCAAGTCCGGGCAGGCTCGTGTACCCGTTCATACACTCACTAACCCACGCATACGCTCACCCCGCACGAGAGTTGAGTCTATGCCCGAGCGGATATTGATCGTTGAGGACGAAAGCAGTGTAGCCGAGGCCGTCTCCTACACGCTGGAACAGGAGGGCTTCGAGACGCAGATCGCGCGGGACGGAAGGGAGGCCCTCGACGCGTTCGAGGCCGCTCCCCCGACCCTTGTGATTCTGGACCTGATGCTCCCCGGACTGAGCGGCTGGCAACTCTTCACCGCATTCCGCCGCAAGCGGGATGTCCCCATCATCATGCTCACCGCCCGCACCGAAGAGGCCGACCGTGTGGCGGGCCTCGAGATGGGCGCCGATGACTACGTGCCGAAGCCCTTCAGCATGCGTGAACTGGTCGCGCGGGTCCGAACCGTGCTGCGACGGTCACAGCGTGGCGCCGAGGAGGACGAGCTTCTCCAGACGGGCGACGTGCAGGTGGACATGGGCAGCCACGAGGTCACCGTCCGGGGCGAGGCGGTTGCCCTCTCGCCGAAGGAGTTTGATCTGCTCACCGCTCTGATGCGCAACGCCGGCCGCGTCCGCACACGCGAGGAGATCATCGCGTCGGTGTGGGGCGAGGAGGAGTACCTCGACCAGCGAACGGTCGATGTGCACATCCGCTGGCTGCGCCAGAAAATCGAGGCCGATCCGGGCAACCCCGCCCATCTGCTGACCGTCCGTGGCGTGGGCTACAAGTTCGTGGAGTGAGGTCGCCATGCCCACACTGCGCTGGCGCGCGATCATCGCCCTCGCCGTCGTTCTGATCGCGTTGGGCTTGTTCGCGGATGGGCTCATTCGCACGACCGCCACCGATCTCGACCACGCCCGCAGGCTCATCGCCATCGCGGTGCTGGTCGCGATCGTCCTCGCCTCGCTGGTCATCCTCTGGCTTGAGCGCTCCGTCGCCGAGGCCGCCCGGCGGATCTGCCGAAACCTGTCCAGACTGGGCGAGGAGGAACTCGACGCAGGTCTCCTCGACCTGCCGGCGGGCGCGCTCGACAGGCTCGCCGAGATGCTTGGCGAGGCCTCGCGCGATGTCCGCGACGAGCTGCAGTCGGCCCGCACCCACTGTCAGCGCTACGCAGCGATCCTGGAGCAGATGACAGACGCGGTGGTCGCCGTCGATGGCACGGGGCACGTGCAGTTCGTGAACCGATCGTTCGCGCGCCTGTTCGAGCTTGACCCGGCCGAGGCGATCGGGCAGCCTTTCGAGAACGCCACGCTCAACTACGACCTGAGCGCGCTCGTCACCCGCGCGCTGCAGCAGGGCCAGGTCCAGCGCGATCGCCTCAGCCTGAGGCATCCGCACGAGGCGATCCTCGAGGGCGTCACCACCCCGCTGACGGATCATTCCGGCCGCATCGTCGGAGCAGTGGGTCTGCTTCATGACCTCACGCAGGTGCGGGAGGCCAACCGCATCCGCCAGGACTTCGTCGCAAACGCAAGCCACGAGCTGCGGACGCCGGCGGCAGGGATAAAGGCCCTCGCCGAGGCGCTGCAGGCGGGGGCGATCAACGATCCCAAGCGCGGCCCGGGGTTCTGCCGGCAGATCGTCGCCGCCGCCGACCGCCTGACGGAGACCCTCGACGACATGCTGACCCTCACACGCGTCGAGCGGGGAGCCAGGCTGCTCGAACCCGAGCCGCTGGAGGCGAAGGCGGCGATCGAAGCGGCGATCGAGCAGGTGGCGCCGGCCGCGCGGTTGAAGGACATTGAAGTCCGTACCGAGATCGACGACGGGGAGGTGTTAGCCGATCCGGCCGCCCTGCAGACACTGCTTGTGAACCTGCTGGACAACGCGGTCAAGTACACACCCGAAGGCGGAACGGTGACGGCACGAGGGCGAACGGTGCCCGGCGGATATGAGGTCGCGGTCGTCGACACCGGTCCGGGAATCCCCGAGGAGCACCTCGACCGTATCTTTGAGCGCTTCTACCGCGTGGACCGCGCGAGGGACAGGGTGACGGGAAGCACGGGGCTCGGCCTGTCGATCGTCAGGCATATCGCTGAGACGCACGGAGGACGCGTGCGCGTCGAGAGCGAGGAGGGAGAGGGCTCGAAGTTCACGGTCTTCTTCCCCTCGAACGCCTGATGTGGCGCTCTGGCCTGCTTGCACCCGGCAAGACTGCGCATATCCGCCCAAGGTCAGGGCCCTTAAGCGGATCTTAATCATAGCTTAATCGCGCCTTAACTCAGGACCTGTATCATTACGAGCGTTGTGCCTGCCGGTTCTCCCCATCGGCCGGCAATGATCCGCTCAGGAGGTACGGTCCAGTATGAGCGTACCGAAACTCATGTGTGTGGTGGGGATTGTGGCCCTGACGCTGGCTGCGGCGCTGCCGGCGTTCGCGCGGATCCCGACGTCTTCGGCCTGCACGCTCGCTACACCGGCCAGGCGGGCGAGGCCGGCTACGCCGTCCAGGGCGAGTACTACGACGGTGGTCTGCTCGACCGAGAACTACATGCGGCACACCCTCGGCGTCGCCGGACATCCGAGCCACCCTCGCCTCTCAGTCTCGAGGTCCGCAGTCCACACACCCGCAAAGAAGGAGTAGTGCACCGATGAAGCTGCGCAGGATCACAATCGGTCTGCTCGTGCTGGCGTTTGCCGCATCGCTTCTCGCACTGACCGGCTGCCCGCCCGCCGACGAGGGCGGACAGGAGCCCATGCTGGACGAGCCGCTCCCGCCAGAGCCCGATGCCACGGCCGGCGGCGGGGAAGTCACTATCGATAGCATCGGTTCGACCACGGTCCTCCCGATCGCCGAGGCGTGGGCGAAGGCCTACCATGAGGCGCACCCCAATGTTGCGATCAACGTCTCCGGCGGCGGTTCCGGCAACGGCATCAAGGCGCTCATCGACGGCACCGCGGATATCGCGAACTCCTCCCGTCCTATCAAGGACGAAGAGGTCCAGTTCGCAAAGCAGAAGGGCGTTGACCCGGTCGAGCACGTGGTTGCCTACGACTGCATCGCGGTGGTTGTGCACCCGGACAACCCGATCGAGAGCCTGACGATCGAGCAGCTCTCTGACATCTACTCCGGCGAGATCACCTCGTGGGACGAACTCGGCGTCAGCGGCATGGGCGAAATCATCCTCATCAGCCGTGACTCCGCCTCCGGCACTTACGAGAGCTGGAAGGAAATGGTTATCCAGATGGGCGGCGAGGCGGAGGACCGCGACTATGCGCCGGCTGCGCTGAAGAATGGCTCGAACAAGGGTATTCGGGAGACGGTCGCCCAGACGCCAAGCGCCATCGGCTATATCGGCATCGGCTACATCAATGACGACGTCAAGCCGATCGATGTCGTCCCCCTGGGCGGTGGCGACGCTGTCGCGCCGACGTCCGAGAACGTGCAGTCGGGCGAATACCCGGTCTCTCGGGAGCTCTACATGTACACCGATGGCGAGCCCACCGGTGTGCTGAAGCAGTACCTGGACTGGGGCATGAGCGAAGAGGGTCAGAGGCTCGTCGAGGAACAGGGCTTCGTCCCGGTGAAGTAAACTCCTGAAGGTCACCGGCCCGGCGCCGTGTGCGCGGTGCCGGGCCGGACATTCACTGCCATCCCACCGACCGCGACAGGGATTGAAATGCTGAATAAGGTAGTCGGCCGCACCTGGGAATGGGTTATCGAGAGGCTCATCCAGATCGCCGGAATCCTGGGCATCATCCTCGTCATCCTCATCTTCTACTTCCTGCTCAGCAACTCCCTGCCGATGTTCGCCGAGCGGACGGTCGGCGAGTTGCTCACTGGTACCCGCTGGTCTCCCACCCACGCTGAGGGCCATTTCGGGATGCTGCCGCTGATCCTCGGCTCCCTGTACGTTACCGTCGGCGCTCTCGTCCTCTCGGTGCCGCTGGGACTTGCCGTGGCGATCTTCATCGCTGAACTCGCGCCCCCGAAGCTGCGCGAGTTCCTCAAGCCCGCGGTTGAGCTGCTTGCCGCCATCCCATCGGTCGTTTTCGGCTTCCTCGGCATGATGGTCGTTGGGCCATGGTTCCAGAGAAACTTCGAGGCGATCCCCATCGGTCAGTTCGCCGCCCTTGGCTCGCTGATGCTGTGCTTCATGGCGCTTCCGACGATCGTATCGATCTGCGAGGACGCATTTCACTCCGTCCCGCGCGAGGTGTTCAACAGCTCCCTCGCCCTCGGCGCCACGCGCTGGCAGACGATCACCCGCGCGCTGATACCCGCGGCCCGCTCAGGGATCATCGCCGCCTGTCTGCTCGGCCTCGGACGAGCCATCGGCGAGACGATGACCGTGCTCATGGTCACAGGCAACGCGCAGGTGATGCCGGAGGGGCTCAAAGGCTTCATCAGGCCGGTCCGCACGATGACCGCGACGATCGCCGCGGAGATGGGCGAGGCCGCCTACGGTTCGACGCACTTCCACTCGCTCTTCACCATCGGCCTGTTGCTCTTCACGATCACGTTTATCGTCAATACCTTCGCCGATGTGATCATCCGACGCAGCGAGAAGGACATCGCATGAGTAGTGAACGTGGCCATCTCATCGACCCGCGCGTATCGGAGAAGTTCGCATTCGGCACGCTGTGGGTCCTCATGATCCTCGTCACGCTGCCGGTGTTCGGCATTATTGGCTACATGCTCTACCGCGGAGCAGAATCGCTGTCGTGGAACTTGCTCACATCGATGGACGGCCTGCTCCCGGCGATCAGCGGGACCGCCTACCTTGTGAGCCTCACTGCCCTCGTCGCAGCGCCGATCGGCGTCGGTGCGGCAATCTACCTGTCCGAGTACGCCACACCGGGGCCGCTGGTGCGGCTGATCCGGCTTGCGATCATCAACCTCGCCGGAGTCCCGTCTGTGGTCTACGGCCTCTTCGGGCTCGCGGCGTTCGTGATCATGTTCGGCTGGAAGCGCTGCCTGCTGTCCGGCGCCTGCACGCTCGCGCTGCTCGTGCTTCCGCTGATCATCAGCGCCTCCGAAGAGGCCCTCAGGCAGGTGCCGCAGGGGCTGCGCGAAGGGTCGCTGGCGCTGGGGGCAAGCAAGTGGCAGACGATCCGGCGCGTGGTCCTGCCCAACGCACTGCCGGGCATCATCACCGGGCTGATCCTCTCGATCGCCAGGGCAGCGGGCGAAACCGCGCCAATCCTGTTCACCGCCGCGTTCTACTCGCTCAGCGACCCATTCCCGAACTCTGTCTTTGACCCGATCATCGCGATGCCCTACCAGCTCTACGTCACCGCAACCGAACAGCCGCACGTCGATCCGTCCTTCACCTGGGCAATGGCGTTCGTCCTCGTCGCTATGGTCCTTGGCCTGAATATCATTGCCACGGTGATCCGCGCGCGGCTTCGCCGACGACGCTGGTAGGTGCAATCACCGGACATCCCGTCGACATCCCCCTGAGGGGCAGGTTCCGCGCAAACCTGCGCCGAATGGGGGTCGTGAGGTGACCGATGAACAGCCCCGCAACGTCGGATGCATTGAAGCCTGAAGAGGTGCAGTCCGAAGCGATGGAACACGAAGAGAACCAGCCTGAGACCGATCAGACCGAGGGGCCCCGATACGAGGAGGATTTCATGTCGGGTCCTGTCCAGACATCCTCCGCGGAACACGAGCAGACCGCGGACCACGATGTCAAGATCGAGACGCGCGATCTCAACGTGTTCTACGACAGCTTCCACGCGATCAAGAGCGTGGACATGGAGATCCGCAACCAGGAGATCACCGCGCTGATCGGGCCTTCCGGCTGCGGGAAGTCCACATTGCTTCGCTGCCTGAACCGCATGAACGATGAGATTCCTGGCGCGAGGGTGGAGGGCGAGGTTCTCATCGACGGGAAGAGCATCTACTCGAACGAGACCGATCTGGTCAGCCTCCGCCGCCGTGTCGGCCAGGTGTTCCAGCAGCCCAATCCATTTCCGATGTCGATCTACGACAACGTCGCCTACGGGCCACGCCTGCAGAGGCGCCTGAGCCGGGATGAGGCGGACGAGATCGTCGAGAGGAGCCTGCGCGGCGCCGCGCTGTGGGATGAGGTCAAGGACGACCTGCGCAAGTCCGCGCTGGACCTCTCGGGCGGCCAGCAGCAGCGTCTGTGCATCGCGCGTTGCCTCGCGGTCGAGCCCGAGGTGCTGCTGATGGACGAGCCGTGCTCAGCGCTTGATCCCTCGGCCACCTTCCGGATCGAAGAGCTGATGCTGGAACTGAAGGAACGCTACGCGATCGTGATTGTCACCCATAACATGTATCAGGCATCGCGCGTCTCCGATCGCACCGGCTTCTTCCTACTGGGCGAGCTGGTCGAGTTCGATATGACTACCCGGATCTTCGAGGATCCACAGGACGATCGCACAGACGCCTACATTCGCGGCCGCTTTGGCTAAGTCGAGGCCAGCGCACCACAATTGTGCCCGGGGAAGTGCAGGCGACATGCGGAGGATACGCGAGACGTTCGAGGAGCAGATTGAACAGGTTCAGGTCGATGTGACCCGACTGGCCAGTTTCGTCGTCGAGATGCTGACCGACGCCATGCGCGCGCTGGTCGAGCAGGACGAGGATCTGGCCGACAAGGTCATCCGCGATGATGACGTCGCCGATGATCTCGACCTGCACATCGAGCAGGAGTGTATGCGCCTGCTCGCCCTCCAGCAGCCGATGGCGAAGGACCTCCGCATCATCGGCACCGCGATGAAGATCATTGCCGATCTCGAGCGGGTGGGCGACTACGCCGTCGATATCGCCCGCAGCGCCAAGACCCTCTCCGACGAGCCCTACTTCAAGGCCCTGATCGACATCCCCCGCATGGCCGACATCACCATCGGCATGGTCCGCACCGCCGCTCAGGCGTTCGTCAAGCAGGATCTTGATCTGGTGCGTGAAGTCGTTGAGCGGGACGATGAGGTCGACCGCATCTGGTACCATCTGCTCAACGAGCTTGTCGAGTTCATGCAACAGGACCCGGATCTGATCCTTCAGGCGACTCACCTGCTGCTGGTCGCGCGCTACCTCGAGCGGATCGCCGACCACGTTGTCAACGTGGTCGAGCGCGTCTCCTACATGGAGACCGGCCAGTTCCAGGATCTGGCGATGTCACACAGGGCGGAGTATCAGCGTCCGTCGGTGGACGAGCATGGGGGCCCGGCTCACGAAGAGTGAGCGCGAGGCTCAAACAGCTCCTCGTCTGACATCTCGAGCACACGGAGGGCGGCGGTCTCGTCGTCTGCCTCCTCCATCCACCGACCGAACTGGTCGATTACCTCGCGGCGTGGGACGACGGTCAGTTCCGCGCCGCTGTCGCGTACCGAGAGGGTCAGCGCCACCTCGTCGGAGGCCTCCATCTCGATGTTGCGCTTGCCGTAGGTGCAGCCAGTGCTGAACTGTACGCCGTCGACAAAACACGAGGGCGGAGGCTGAGGCGGACAGGTCACCTTCGCGTGCACCCCAAAGTGCGTCGGCGCATCAAGCTCACGAACGGCCAGCAGGCCGGCGCGATACCCCAGCATGGCGAACGGCCCCAGATGGCCGTGGAAAGCCCGAAGGCTGTCGAGTAGCTTCTCGTCAGGCATCGATCTACTCCTCATCAGGCGCAACCAGGATTCGACGACAGTTCTCGCACTTGATGACGGTCTTCCCGCGCGTGATCATCGACCAGCGGGCCCGCGGCACCGCCACGTGGCACACCTGACAGGTCCCGTTGACCAGCGTCGCGACAGCCACCCCGTCAAGGCGCTCGCGAAGCTGTTCATACTGCGAACATAGCGACCGATCGATCTCGCCCACCAGCTCCTCACGCCGCTGCCTGAGCTGCTCGATCTCCTCGCGGGCTTCGCTGGTGCCTGCCTCGTAGTCCGCCACGATGCGCTCATGCTCTCTGCTGAGCTGATCGACCGTCTCCTGCTGCTCTTCGACCTGCCGCTCAACCTCATCGATCTCCTCGAGCAGCTCGAGGATCATATCCTCGTGGCGCTCGGCGTTGCGGCCCAGCTCCGCGATCTTCTTCTCAAGTGCCGACAGCTCTTTGGGATCCGAGACCATTCCGCCGTAGGCGCGGTCGGACTTCTCCTGCTGCTCAGCCTCGATCCCTTCGAGGTCCAGAGCCAGCTTGCGCTGATGCGCCTGCTTCTCGCGCAGCTTTTCCTGCAACTCCTCGAGGCGAGCCTTCTCCTCCTCGAGCTTCTTCTTCGCCGCGGTCCCATCGTCGGCTGTGGCAAGCAGTTGCATGTTCCTGTCGATAGCACTGTCAATGGCCTGCAGGTGGTGGAGCAGCTGAAGATCATCTCTATTCATCCGCGAATCACTCCGCAATCAAACGGCTCAGTTTCCCTCCGACGCACAGGGCGCACCGGCGAAGGGGTCGGTTACAGCATCGGACTCAATGACCTCAAGCTCCGGGCCAAAACGCTCCCGGAGGTGTTCCGCGAGGCGAGGGACGACCGGCCGCTCGGTGGCGTAATGCCCCGCGTCGATAACCGCCAGCCCGGAGGCCAGGGCGTCGAGCGCATCGTGGTGTTTCAGGTCGCCGCAGACGAGCGCGTCGGCGCAACGGGCCGCGGCCGGCACGGCGTCGCCACCTGATCCGGGCATGACCGCGACGCGCTCCAGCAGGCGGTCCTCGCCCACAACCGAGAGCCGTGTGGGCTGCAGCATCTCCTCGATGCGCCGGGCCAGCCCGCAGAGCGTCGTCGCCGCCACGTCGCCCACGAGCCCGAGTGCCGCGCCATCCTCCTCGATCAGCGGCCGCGTGTCAGAGAGCTCCAGCATCTCGGCCAGCACCGCCGCGGTGCCGACCTCGGGCGCCGCGTCGAGATTGGTATGTGCAACGTAGATGGCGATTCCATGCGACATCGCGCGCCGAATCATCGCGCCCAGTGGCTGGTCGGTGCGAATCGCCTCCATCGGCCGGAAGATGAGCGGATGGTGTGCAATGATTAGCTCCGCACCGCACCCGGCCGCCTCATCGAGCACCTCGTCCGTGACCTCGAGACAGATCAACACGCGCTCCAGCGGCTCCTCAGGCGATCCGAGCTGCAGGCCGACGTTATCCCATTCCAGCGCCGTCTCCGGCGGAGCAACGCGCTCGATCTCAGCCGTCAGGTCGGCGATTCTCATACCGTTTCGTGTCCTCGGCGTTCCGTTAGCACTCTGCCCCGTCGAGTGCTAATGCTCCAGAAAGAGCGCGCAAAGGCGCTTGACTTCGTCGGGGGCGAGCAGTATACTTGTCCCAGTGCTCGTGGTAAGGCAATTCAGGGAGGCGCTTCAGGCCATGCCCCTCTACGATTATAAGTGCGAGAAGTGCAACGCCGTCTTCGAGATTAGCCATGGTTTCGACGAGAAGCCTGATGTCACCTGTCGCGCAGACGACTGCGACGGG
>JALGTR010000353.1 GCA_029821265.1 Candidatus Zipacnadia bacterium | reverse complement strand
GAGCCGACAGACTGGTCCGGTATAACGCGCCATGAATCTTCTCACCTCCGCAGGTGGTGGCTTGCGCCGCGCCACCTGCTCTTACATGCGTCGCCGCTTCTTGGGACGGCACCCGTTGTGCGGTTTAGGCGTCACGTCGCTGATGTTGCCAACGTCCATCCCGACCGCCTGCATCGCCCGGATGGCCGTCTCGCGCCCGGAGCCGGGGCCCTTCGTGAACACGTCAAGACGCCGGATCCCGACGTCGATGGCTTTGCGCGCCGCGTTCTCGGCGGCGAGCTGCGCGGCAAAGGGTGTGCCCTTGCGCGTGCCCTGGAAGCCCACGGTTCCGCCGCTGGCCCACGTTATGACATTGCCACGCTGGTCCGTGATGCTGATGATCGTGTTGTTGAACGTGGACTTAATGTACGCCCGGCCCTGCGCCCCTCGCGGCGCCCGTCGCGGGCGCTCCTCGGGCCGCTCCCGGGCCTGCTCTTCGGCCTGAGATTCCTCAGCCGACGCGGATTCCTCTGGGGCCTCCGCCGCCTGCTCGCGCTCGTCAGCCATCTTCGCTCCTCCTGTGTCGTTGCCTCAACTCGCCGGACTCTCCCGGCGCAGATCGTTACTTCTTCGCTGTCGCCCGCCGCTTTCCGGCCACGGTCTTCCTCTTGCCCTTGCGGGTGCGCGCGTTCGTGCGTGTCCTCTGACCGCGCACGGGCAGACCACGGCGGTGACGCATGCCACGGTACGTGCCGATCTCGATGAGGCGCTGGATGTTCGCGGCAACTTCCCGCCGCTTGTCGCCCTCGATCGTGTAGTCGCGGTCGATGATCTCGCGCAGCCGCGCGGCCTCGTCCTCGGTGAGGTCGCGCATCTTCGTCTCGGGATCGATCTGTGCCTGTTCGCGGATCTTCTTGGCCGTGGAGCGCCCGATGCCATAGATGTAGGTCAGGGCGATCTCCACGTTCTTGTTGGCCGGCAGGTCCACGCCTGCGATTCTGGGCACTTTACGTCCTCCTCGCTCGTGCGAATACTCTCAGATACGCGCGCTGCTCAGCCCTGGCGCTGCTTGTGCCGGGGGTTCGAGCACACAACGCGTACGACGCCCTTGCGCCTGATGATCTTGCATTTGTCGCAGCGCTTTTTCACTGATGCCTGTACCTTCACTGTGACCACTCCTGTAAAACCATGCACGTCCCCGACCGGCGGCGCTGCCGCCGGAACATTCCCCGCGCCTTATCGCACCCAGGACCGTCGGGCCGCCCGCTCGCGCTACTTGTGCAGCCAGACGATGCGCCCGCGCGTGAGGTCGTACGGTGAGATCTCCACCGTCACCTTGTCGCCGGGCATGATCCGGATGTAGCGCATGCGGATCTTGCCGCAGACATGAGCAAGAAGTTCGTGCCCGTTCTCCAGCTCCACCTTGAAGACGGCGTCGGGAAGCTTCTCGACGACCGTCCCAAGGACGCGGATCATCTTGGGCTCCTTCTTCTCTTTGGTCTGCTTTTTCGCCATGAGTCTATCGTGCCCCAATCTACGTCAATGCGCTCTTCACGCGGTCAGTACCCAGCGGCCGTCATCCGTGACGGCCACTGTGTGCTCAAAGTGGGCCGAGCGGCTGCCGTCCCGGGTGCGGACCTTCCACCCGTCCGCATCCTGGGTGACCTCGTAGTCTCCGGCATTCACCATCGGCTCGATGGCCAGCGTCATGCCCGGGACGAGTGTTATATCATAGGTGCCACCGCGCGAGTTGTCAACGAAGTTCGGTATCTGCGGCGGCTCATGCATCTTCGTCCCGATGCCGTGGCCCACCAGCGCTCGCACCACCGAAAAGCCCGCTGCCTCAACGTGCCTCTGCACTGTCCGCGAGATGTCGCGGATCGTGTTACCCGGCCGGACCTGCTCGATCGCAAGATCCAGCGCCTCCGCCGTCACGTCGATTAGGCGCTGCGATTCGGCGTCTATCTCTCCCACACCCACGGTGAACGCGCCATCGGCGTAATAGCCCTCGAAGATCACTCCAAGGTCCACGCCGAAGACGTCGCCCTCACGGAGGATCTCATCCTCCGAGGGGATTCCGTGCACAACCACGTCATTGAGCTGCGCACAGATTGTGGCCGGATAGCCCTGATAGCCCTTGAACGCCGGTTCAGCATCCGCGTCCCGGATGATCTCCTACGCCAGCCGATCGAGCGCGGCGGTGTTGACGCCGGGGCCGATGGCCTCTCTGAGAGCGGTGACGGTCCGGGCGTGAATCTTCCCGG
>JALGTR010000003.1 GCA_029821265.1 Candidatus Zipacnadia bacterium | reverse complement strand
TTCGAAGCGCCTCCGCAGGCGCCTGAGACAGATCGACGAGGGGCCCGGCGAGACGCCGAACAGGCGGCCTCAGGACGCCGCGGCGCGTTCGGAGCCGGTGCGCGCCGGGCTGCCCGGCCTCTCACGCAGACGGCTGGCGGAGCAGGCGCGCAGATCTCGGGAATCGGCGGACGCACCGCGATCGTCTAAGGCTGCGGATGGCCCCCGGCTGGCGGTCCCGAGCGGCCCGATCGAGGAGCTTGCACCGGGCAAGCAGGTCGAATGTGACGCGGGCAGCTACTGGCTGGTGCGGGGCGCGGCGGCGAAGATACTGCCACACGGATCCGATGTGCTGGCGGAGCTCGGGGCGATCGCTCGCTGCGCTGGTGAGCGCGAGGACTGCCCGCTGGCGGACCTGCGTGGGATACGGCCGCGGGAGCTGGCCCTGCTCGATACGGAGACCGGGGGGCTGTCTTCAGCTCCGGTCTTCCTGGTGGGGCTGATCCTCTGGGAGTGCGACGAGCCGACTGAGGCGCTGTCGGTGCAGATGCTTGCGCGCGACTATGCCGAGGAGCGTGCGGTGCTGGCCGCGACAGCTCAGATGCTGGCCCATCGACGGGTCCTGATGACGTACAATGGACGCTCGTTTGATATGCCGATGATCCGCGAGCGGATGATCTACCACGGCCTGGGCGACTGCCCTGAGCCGCCTGCACACATTGATCTGCTGCACGCGATCCGGGCACGCTTCCGTGACGAGCTGGAGAACTGCCGGCTGCAGACGCTTGAGAGGCGGCTGTGCGGCAGGTCGCGGCTGGGTGATATCGACGGCGCTGAGATTCCGGACGCGTGGCATGATTTCGTGCACACCGGCGACGCCGGGCGGATAGCGCAGGTGCTGGAACATAACCGACTGGATCTGATCACGATGCTCGAGGTCCTGCCGCATTTCTTTCGGCCGCGAGCAGTGACGGACAGAGGGAAGTGAACGTCTTGGACGATGACCGCGACGACCGGCGGAGGGAGCAGCCCGAGGACGGGCTGTCGCCGGAGCAGCCGCGCGGGGAGCGGTGGCAACCGGGGGGCGAACACGACTCCGAGGAGATGGGCGAGGCCCCGGGGATGGCGGAGGCCGCCGAAGACGACGGCCCCGACGCTGCAGCGCTGCCCGACGAACTGCCGGCGCCTGACGGCGAGCTGCCTGAGCCGCCGGGAGATCGGAGGCCGCCGCGAGCCGCGACGTACGTGGCGTCCCTCGTCGTCGTCATGGCGATCATCGGGATCGTGACGACGATCACGACGGTGCTGCTCTACCGCGAGCAGAGGGGGATGGGCCAGGCGCTGATGCAGTCGATCGATCGGCTGGAGGCGGCATACGCCGGCCCGGAGGCGAGCGATACGTCAAAGCGGCGACTGGCGTGGCTGCAGCGGGCGGTCGATGAGGGGGACTGGTCGGAGGTGCAGAAGGCGCTGCAGGCGCTGGGGACGCCCGAGACCGTCTCGCCCCCGGGCGAGGATCTGCCGATGCCGGGTGAGAGCGACCGGGAGCAGGACGCGGAGGGTGGCGGGCAGCCGCAACTGCCGTCGCCCGATCGCGCGCAGGACCTATCGGCCGCGGCAAAGGACTTCTTCAAGGCACATCAGGAGCTGTGGCGGGGGTTCTTCGGCTTCAGCGTGGCGATCCGGCGGGCCGAGCAGCAGGGGGCGGAGGTGGCGGACCTCGAGAAGCTGCGGGATGAGATGGTGGGGGCTGCAGAGGCCGGAGACGCAGAGAAGGTCGAGAGCCTGCTCAGGCAGGCGGCGCAGGGCATGGGCGACAACGGGCAGCAGCGCGTGCCTGACACGCTCAAGCAGAAGCTGGAAACCTTCGGCGGGGCGTTCAAGAGGGCGCAGCAGCAGCGGCGCGACGTGCGCGCGGCCGTAAGGCTGGCGCAGCAGTCGGAGCAGGCGGCAAGACGCGGACGCTACGAGCGCGCGGAGCAGCTGATCGATCAGGCCCTTGGGGCGCTGCAGAGGGCGCCCAGGATGGGCGCCGGCGCGAGGGCGGCCCGTCCGACGCAGCGGCCGGGCGGCCCACGGGTTGCGCCGGAGCTCGGCTTCCTGCGTTTCGTCGCAAACCTCATGAACCAGGTCATGGAGACGGAGATGCGCAACCTGGCGCAGATCCAGGAGTCGGTGACGAACGCGGCGGTGGCGGTGCGCGAGAAGAACGCCGAACAGGTCCGCAGCATCCTCTCTGAGGCGAAGGACGCGCTGGAGGCGATCCTCGGACGACGGCGACAGATGGCGACGGCGATCTCGAAGGCCCAGGAGCAGGTGCGCTCGGGCCAGCAGGGGCGCCAGCGCCCGGAGGGCCCCCTACAGCAGCAGCGAGAGGAGCAGATGGAGGCGATCGCCGCACGGGTCACCGGAATCCTGAAGCGTGTGCGGGAGATGCCGGAGGATGAGTTCCAGGCGAACCAGGCGGAGATCGCACGGCAGGTGCTGGCAGCGATCACCTCGCCGGTTGAACCAAGCGAGCGGGGCGGACCGCCGCTGGAGGATATGACGCCTGAGCAGCGCGTGCGGACGAAGATGCGCATTGCCGGGGAGATGTACGCGAGGCTGCGGGACGAGACGGACGTCGACACTGCGGAGTTGGAGGAGATGTTCGAAGAGGCCCGCGAGCTGATTGTGAAGCACGAGTACGAGCAGGCCGAGGAGGTCGTCGATCGCAGCGTCGGGCGCATGCGTGTGGTTGCGCAGGATGCGCTGGACGAGCGGCCGGGGCCGGAGTCGTCCGACAGGCCTCGTGAACTGCCGGCGCCGCCGCGAGAGGACGCTCCACAGATCGATCTGCGCGGGCTGGGCGGCGACGAGCCGATCATCGCACCGCCTCCAGCCGCGAGTGAGGACACCACGCCGGATACAGCCAACCAGACCGAGGAGACAGAGCAATGAGAGTCGCTTTCATCGGAGTCGGACACTGGCACGCCGCCGAATTCTACCTTCCAGCGCTGCTCAAGCGCGATGTCGAGATCGTCGCGATCTCAGACCCTGAGCAGGATGCCTGCGATCGCATCGAGGCCGAGTTCAACCTCGGCTGCCCGCAGTATACGGACTTCCGGAAGCTGCTTGACGAGGTCGAGTGCGATATCGTGTGGTCATCGGCATCTCACGACCGGATGACGGAGATCGCCGCTGAGCTCGTGCAGCGGGAGCAGCCATTCCACATGGAGAAGCCAATGGGCCTTGACTGGAGGATGCTCCAGCCGGTGGCGGCTCGCGCCAAGCAGAAGGATCTGTTCACCTCCGTCGCACTGGTAAGCCGCTACTATGGCGTGGTGCAGCGGTTACGCGAGATGCGCGAGGCGGGAGAGCTGGGCGGGCCGGTGCACTACTACTACCGCCTGCTGGCCGGTAGTCCAGAGCGGTACCGCGAGACACACTGCGAGTGGATGCTCGATCCCGAGAAGGCGGGCGGAGGTCCGCTCTTCAACTTCGGGCCCCACGTGATCGACCTGTTCATCTACCTCATCGACGACGTCGGCGAGGTTACGGCGCGCTGGAGCCACGGCCTCCGCAACGCCGAGATCGAGGACCACACCACGGTCATGATGGTGGGAAGGGACACCGGCGCGATCGGCGTGGGTGAGGTTGCGTACACGATCCCTGAGGGCTACGAGCGATACTTCTCGGTGACCACGGACGCGCTGCACGTTGGGGGCGACGTGGGCGACGAGGACCTGCTGATCCGCGACGGCGAGAACGAGCACGTCGGCGGGATGAACGGGCTGGAGGTCTACGACTACTACGTTGAGGACACACTGGACGCCTTCAGCAGCGGCCGCGAGCCGATCGCGACGATTCACGACATGGTGCCGGTGCTGCGGGTCATGAACGCGGCGGCCGAGAGCGCCGCGGTCGGAAGCACGATCGTCCTCGAGTGACGCCCCGTCAGGTGTAACCCCCGTGAGAGCCGCCGTGACGCAATGCGGCGGCTCCGTGATGTACGGGAGGTCTCCCGGGAGCTGAGGGGGTAATCTGATCCGAGGGTCATCTGAGCGTCCGGGGAGTGCCTGCGAGTGCGACCACGGAGCGCTGCAGGGGACGACGAGCGCGAGGTGAGGGCGTACCGCACCGGCTCGCCGCTGGGGTATCTGGCCGGGGCCCTGCTGCTGGTGTTAGCTGTAGCGCTGACGTTCGGGCACCTGCGCGTGGACTACCTCCGCGACGAGAATCGCCTTGCCATGGCGGGACTGGCGGCGCTGACGTTCGGGGCGATGGGGGTCTACGCGTTGCTGAGCGCCAGCATGCCGGCGGTGATCGTCAGCGACACCCAGATCTGTCTGCGCGAGTGGTTCGGCGGACGTCAGTGGGTGCCGCTGGCGAGCGTTCGCGGGCTCACCTGGAGCTTTCGCTACGCCCGTCCGGGACTGCTGCAGGACACCATCTCACGCGCCTGGATGGAGATCGACTACACGCGAAAGGGCGGAGCCCCGCGGCATCTGCTCGTGGAATACGCCGGACGCGGGAGACATGACAGCATGGTGGCGCTGGTCCGCGACCTCGCGTCACACTGTGATATCGAGCAGACGGCCGGTCCACCGCTTGATGAGCTGCTGGCGGTGGGCGGGGAGCTCGTGTTCGGGCCCGCCGCGGGCCGCCGGCAGGGCTGAACAGACCGCCTCGCGTCGCACCTCACCTGCGCCGCATCATTGCCTCTATCGCTCGGGCCACCCGCAGGCGGACCTCGGCCAGCAGCTCGGGGTCCTCGGAGTATTCGTGGACGCTTGTGAGCAGCGTGTCCGGCACCTCGGCAGCGGCCAGCGCCTCCTCAGACGCCTCGCCTGAAGCGATCAGCTCGTCGAGCAGCCACCAGTATTCGTAATCCTCGAGGCCGTCGCGGATGTTCTCGAGCCGCACGGTCGCCAGCGGGCCGTCGGGCCCGGCGCAGATAATCTGCCCGTCGCCATCAGGAAGACTCTGCGCGTGGTAGGCCGGGATCCAGTCAGTGTAGGGGCCTCCGGTGATCGGCCTGTCGTTCTCGGACCAGCCGGCCACGCGGTAGTACAGGAAGCCGTCGGTCCGATACTTGCGGGCGGCCGCGCCCATCAGCAGACGCGCGCGGATGGCCGGATACTGCACAAACCAGTTCAGCGCACCGGGGTCGCGCGGGCCGACGCAGATGTACCACCAGGCCTGCTTGCCCAGCTTGCGCCCCTGCGCGATTTTCTCGCGATCCTCATGATAGCGCGGGGTCAGCGGCACCCAGATGTCGAGGTACTTCGAGACCTCGGTCTCCTCGGTGCCGTAGCTGCGGTCGTAGCCGGTGGTCATCAGCGGGATCTCGGGGAAGTTCTCGCTCATCACCTGAGCCGCACGAGCGAGGGCCTCGAAGTTGCGTGTCTCGTCGAGGAAGTACAGCCCGAGGCGGTCTTCGGGCCAGTCGGATGCGCGGACGCGCTCAAGCTCGCCGCGCAGGATGCGCACGTAGTCCTGGAGGTACTCCTCGTAGGTCATGCCCCTCCACGGCTCGCGCTTGAGGGCGTGCTCGGGCGCGAGGACGTAGCCGATGTTCCACCAGCCTGAGCCACGCTGCCTGAGGCGCTGAAGGTCCTCGACACTGGCGAAGTGGTAGATGCTGTCCTCGCCCTCGACGCCGGTCGGCTGGGTGCGGTAGAGATCGGCCACCGCCATGCGATGGTCGAGGAACATATCGGCATACCGCCACGCGAACCGTTCATCATAGCGCTCACCGTAGTACTTGCCGAAATTGCCCTCGCTCATGCCCCAGATCGTCTTCAGATGCTGCTCCGTTGGCAGGGCGAAGTCGAAGACCTCGACCCGCAGGCGCACGCTGCGCGCCTCGCCGCCACGCGGACGGACAACGACCTCGCCCTGGTGAAGACCCGGGCGAGCGTCCTCCAATGCGTGGACATCGACCCAGAGCGGCTGGACATCGCCGCGCTGGACGTCGACCTCGTCCATGAAGCTCAGGATCGGGTCGGGCCACCAGTCGGTGCGCGGAGAGGTATCGGCAAACTGTGGGCGATGGGACTCGACGAACCCCACGGGCGCGACAGAGACGCTCACGCCCGGGGTATCGAAGCCGCGGACCTCCCAGGATACGCCCTCAAGGTCGCCGCGCAGGGGCACGACGACGATCTGAGTCGCCTCGTGCTCATTGCGGGCCAGTCGCACGGTTGCGCTGGTTGCGAACTCGGCGCTGAACAGCTCGCCCTCGGGGAAGACCTTGACCGTCGGCCACTCGACGGCCAGCGCGAAATCGCGCGTGCCACCCTGGGTGGCGACCCAATCGCGGCCACGCTCAATGGGAAGTCGGCGGCTGAGTGCGTCGATCGCTCTGATCTGGCCCTCAAGTACGGAGCGGGCGAGAGCCACGGGATCTTCGACCTCATTGAGGCGAGCGCGTGCATTCCGCAGCTGCAGCGTAAGCCGATGGAGGCGCATCTCGATACCGGCCGGAGGGCCCCACTGCGCGAATCGGCCACGGGCGGCCGCAAGCCGGGTCTCGGCCTCGCTGAGGATCGTGGTCGCGCGCGATCGTTCCAGCCGGGCGAAGGCATCACCGGTTCCCTCGACAGTCAGGGCGAGCGCCGGGCGATGATCGGGCTCCTCGGCCTCCGAGCTGTCGAATGCCGCAATATCACCCGGCTCCCGGGCCATCTCGGGGTAGAGGCGGATGCCGGCGTTCGTTGCCGGACGGTCGATCCAGCCTTGAACGACCTCGGGAGGCAGCTCGAAAGCGACCTCCACACCGCCCTCCTGCGGGACCGTCGCCTCGGCGCCCCAGTCAGTGCTGTAATCGACGCCCGCCGCCGCCGCGCCGGGCTCGCCGGCCCAACGACGGCTGTCGTACGCCAGCCAGTTCCAGCAGGGGGCGCCGGGGGTTGGCACTCGGGTGCCATCGCCGGAGCCCTCGACCCAGCCGGCGTTCTCGGGGGTGAGCGCGCGGGCGGTGACGACGAGGTCGCGGTATGGGTAGCCTCCGTCGCGGGCGTGCAGAAGAAGTCGAGCGGAGGTCACCTGCAGGCCTGCCGGGATGTGCGAGAGGTCGAAGCGCACGACGCACGCGTACCTCTCGTTCCAGCGGTTGATCCCGGTGCTCATGTGGTCGAAATCGCCGTAGTTGACGTTCGCCACGGACGGCGGGGCGTACATCATGAAATCGGCAACGCCAAAATACCCCATCTGTCCGTCGCGAAGCACCATCTCCGCCTGCTCTGCGCTGGCCATTGCTGAGATGGCCACCATAAGCACAATGACTGCGGTGATGCGCCGCATCTTCAGATCACTCCCGCGTGGAGATTGCAGGGGCGCGCCCCGAACAGGTGCACCACTATTCGCCGTCAGGGCGTCCTCGCCTCCACCGCGGATGCGAGGAGCCGAATCACTGATGGCGGCGCCAGGGGCGGCGCCGCCAATCGCTTGCCGCACGGCAGATGCTGATCGCGCGAGGGTCAGAGAATCGTGATATTGACGCCATCGCAGGAGGAGATCGTCTGGTGAACCGGACAGGTCTCTGCAACCTTCAGGAAGGCGTTCTTGCGACGCTGATCGAAGTCCCCCTCGACCTCGACCTCCACCTGGATGTCCTTGCACATCGGATCGCCGGGCTCCCACTCATCCTGCACGCGCACGCGAATCTCGCCGCAGTCGAGGTTGTGCTCGGTGCAGTACTTGCGCAGCATGGCGGCAATACACATGCCCAGGCTGCTGACGAAAAGCTCAACGGGGTTCATCGTTGTGTCCTCGTCAGGCTTGCCGGGGCCGAAAACGATATCGAGTTCCGTCCCACCGCTCGTCTCTGCGTGATAGTTCATGCCATCATTCGTAACGACGATTTCCATGAGCTGGTCTCCTCCTCAGGCCCTGCTGGGGCGATCCGGGCTTCTCTGGAGGAGATTCGCCGCCAGCGATGGCCGTTCCTGCCCGCGGGAGTGGAAGACCGGACGAAGGGGCGTGAGGCCGGGGCGCGCGAGGTCTGGCGCGCTTTACACCCCCTTCGCGAGCGTGATATAATCGCCCGAGGAGCGACAGAAATGCGAATCCTCGGAATAGACACCGGACTCGCCGATACCGGCTACGGGATTATTGACGCCGAGAACGGCGCATGTCGCGTCGTGGAGGCCGGTGTCATCAGCACCGATGCCGACGAGGATCTGCCTCTGCGGCTGCATCGTATCCACGAGGCGCTGGTCTCGATCATCGACGAGTTCGAGGTTGAGCGCGTGGTCGTCGAGGACCTCTACGCCGAGTACCCCCACCCGCGCACCGCAATCATGATGGGTCACGCCCGTGGGGTGATCATCCTCGCCGCCGCACAGCGAGCGGTTGCCGTGGAGAGCTACCCCGCGTCGCTGGTGAAAAAGTCGATCACGGGAAACGGGCGGGCGACGAAGGAGCAGGTTCGGCAGATGGTCTGCCAGACGCTGCGGCTTTCGGAGGCCCCGTCTCCCGACCACGTCTCGGACGCCCTGGCGCTTGCGATCTGTCACTCTACCCCCGCCAGACGGGCGTTCACGAGCCAGGGCGGGCGTCGCTGCGGCCGCCGATTGCCGCCTCGCATCGCAGAAGCCATCGCGAAAGCCAGGGGTGAGCGCGAGTGATTCGATTCGTCCGTGGCGAGCTCGTCAGCGTTGACGTCGACGAGAATATCGCCATCGTGGACGTCGCAGGTGTCGGATACGAGATCAACGTCTCCCCACCCTTCGCCCAGAAGCTGATCGAGCGCGGACAGGGCACACAGGTAAAGATCCACACCTATCACTGCGAGCGCGGCGGTGCGGCCGGAAGCGGCACGCCGATGCTCGTGGGCTTCGACAGCGAGCTTGAGCGCAGCTTCTTCGAGGAGCTGCTCACGGTGCATCAGCTTGGTCCGGTCGGCGCCTGCAAGGCCATGGCGCTGCCGATCTCCACGATCGCGAAGGCCATCAGCATTGGCGACGAGACGACGCTCAAGCGCCTGCCGGGCGTCGGGAAGCAGCGGGCCCGGGACATGATCAGCAAGCTGCAGGACCGAATGGGACCGTACATGGGGCGCGAGCCGATGGCTGGTAAGCGCGCTGCCGCCGACGATCTCACCGCGGAGGCGATGGCCGTTCTCACCCAACTGGGGATGTCGCAGGGGGAGGCCATCGAGCGCGTCTCGGCGGTGCGTGAGGCGCAGCCGGAGATCGAAGAGGTCGACGAGCTGGTGCGCGCAGTCTTCCGGCGCAAGTGAGGAGCGATCGCGTGGCAGACGAGAGCATGGAGGGCCGACGCCGCCTGGTCAGCGCGCAGGCGGAGGATGACGAGCGCAGCGCGATGGTGGCTCTGCGACCACAGACGCTCGATGAGTATGACGTCGGCCAGGAACGGATCATCGAGGGTCTGCGTGTGGCGATCAGGGCAGCGCGCCAGCGCGGTGAGGTTCTCGATCATGTGCTGCTTGATGGGCCGCCGGGCCTGGGAAAGACCACGCTCGCGCATATCATCGCGAACGAGATGGGCGGCGACTTCCAGCAGCACTCCGGCCCGGCACTTGAGCGGGCGTCGGACCTCGTGGGGATCCTGACCAACCTCGACCGCGGTGACATCATGTTCGTGGACGAGATCCACCGCCTCCCACGCGTGGTCGAGGAGTACCTCTACTCCGCGATGGAGGACTTCCGCATAGATTTCGTCGTCGACAGCGGCCCCTACGCGAATAACATCTCCCTGGACCTCGAACCCTTCACGCTTGTGGGCGCGACGACACGCGCCGGGCTGCTAACCCCGCCGTTGCGCAACCGCTTCGGAATCTTCCACCACCTGGACTTCTACACGCCCGAGCAGCTGCAGAAGATCGTGCGGAGGTCGGCGCTGATCCTCGACGTGGACCTCACAGATGGTGGCGCCGAACAGATCGCCCGCCGCGCGCGAGGCACTGCGCGCGTGGTGAACCGCCTGCTGCGCCGCGTGCGCGACTACGCGCAGATCATGGGCGACGGCCGGATCACCGACGAGATCGCGCAGGAGGCGCTGGAGGCGCTGGGCGTCGACGAGCAGGGACTCGACGACCTCGACCGGAAGTACCTGCGGGCGCTGATCGACTACTACCAGGGCGGACCGGCCGGCGTCAACGCCCTCGCGGCCACGCTCGGCGAGGACTCGGACACGCTCGAGGACGTCGTGGAGCCCTATCTGCTGAAGATCGGCTTCGTGATACGGACGCCGCGGGGCCGGATGGCTACGAAGCGAGCGTACGCTCACCTGGGCATCGACGGCAGACCGCCGGAGCCGCCGTCGCCGCAGAGTAACCTGCCGCTGCAGTGAGCGACGACCACATGGGACGGAGGAGCATGGTGAGCCAGGAAAGCTCGGATCCGATGCTGCTGACGATACTCGGGACTGCCGCCGCGGAGGGCTGGCCGGCGCTGTGGTGCACCTGCGAGGCGTGCGCCGAAGCGCGAAGGCTGGGCGGTAGGAACCTGCGCCGCCGGGCGGCGTATCAGCTCGGAGAGCGGATCCGCGTGGACTTCGGCCCGGACTCGCTCTGGCAGATGAACGAGTTCGGCCTCGACTACGCTGCGCTGGAGCACCTGCTGATCACGCACTCGCACGGCGATCACATCGACCGGCGCGAGATCATGTACCGGCGCCCCGGTTTCGCCGATCTGCCGGACGATAATGTGCTGTCGATCTACGGCAATGAGAGCGTGCGCGAGTACCTCGAGGGCGGCAGGCACAGCCTCGAGGAGGCGCGGGCGAGGTTCATCACCGTGAAGCCATTCGAGCCGATCGACCTCGGCGAGGGAGTTACCGCGACGCCTCTGCTGGCAGACCACGCCGATGACGAGATGGCGCTGAACTATCTGTTCGAGCGCGGGGAGCGGGCGGTGCTGCAGGGCAATGATACGGGCTGGTGGCCGGAACAGACGTGGGAGTTCCTCGCCGGCAAGCGCCTGGACACGCTGATCATCGAGTGCACCTACGGCTCGCGTAAGGGCGGACACCACCATCTTGGAGCCGAGGACGTGCTCGCCGTTCGCGCGCGGCTTCTGAAGCTCGGGACACTCAGTGAAAGCACCCGGGTGATCGCCACGCACTTCTCGCACAACGGCGGCTGGCTGCACGAGCGGCTGGAGGAGTTCTTCCGCCCCCACGGCATCGAGCCGGCCTTCGACGGAATGCAGGTTGAGCTGTAACGAAACTTCGACGAGCGCTCTCGCGTCTCGGAACGAGGATGCACGCCACACGAAAGAACGACGCTCAAGACCACCTGGAGGGGTGCCCCGTGAGGTCCCTTATCGCGATCGTTGCGTTGCTCACTGCGTTTGCCGCTGCATCTTCTGCGCAGGAGAACACCACGCTGCTGCATGGCTGTGAAACGCTGGACGGCGTCAAGGTCACCACTGCCGCGGACAACCCCGAGACACTGCTGGTGATCGCGCGTGCCGCCGAATACGTGACAGAGGGCGCCGGAAGCATCCGAATCTCCAGCAGGTCTCCGGAGGACGCGACGGGGAACTCATACGTCTCATTTGACCTGCAGATCGAGCCGACGGACTTCACCAACCGGACGCTGATCTTCGATGCCGGGACGACCATGCCCGAGACGTCGGGCGCGCTGTACGTGCGGGGCTACGACGAGTACGGAAGCTGCGTGCTGAGCTGGCAGAACTGGGCGCACCCGCTCGAGGAGGGCATGAAGCGCTTCGAAGCAGTTCCGGAGCAGTCCGGGCAGCTCAAGTGGGAGCCGCAGGAGATCGAAAACGATGACCACAGCGCGGTTGTCCGGCTTCGCTTCTACACCGGTACCCATGAGGCGGGGACGGAGTTCGCGATGTACGTGGACAATATCCGCATCTCGGGCAGCGGGAATGTGGGCGATGAGGTGCTGCTGAACTCATGTGAGAGCACCCAGGGCATGTCGATCGACCTCGGCGAGGACTGGGCGGACGCCTCACTTGAGGCCGTCGACGATCCCGACCACGTGACTGAGGGCGCAGCGGCGATTCACCTCTCGGGGACGACGCCGGAGGACGCCGAGGGCAACTCCTACCTGTGCGTGGGGATGCAGATCCCCGCCACGGACTTCACGGACAACACCACACTCAAGTTCGATGCCGCTACCTCCACGCCGGATGTATCCGAAGCGCTGTACGTGCGGGGCTACAATGCCGAGGATGAGTGCGTGCTCAGCTGGACGTCGTGGAGCGGGCAACTCGGGCCGGAGATGACGACATTCGAGCTGTACCCGGGGATGTCATACCGCGGGATCTCGTGGGAGACGTCGCGACTGGAGGGTGACGAGCCGGTCGGCGTGACCTACCTGCGCTTCTACGTCGGCGCGCACGACCCGGCGACGCCAATCGACATGTACATCGACAACGTGAGGACCGGGCAGTCCACACTGAAGAGCTTCAGCGAGGTGACCGAGCCGAAGAGGCTGTATCCCGAGACCACGCTCGTGGACGACGGCGAGGCTGCGGCGATCATCGTCACGCCGGCGGATGATGCGTGGCGTGAAGTGGCCGCGGAGGTGGCCTCCGCGATCGAGGAGGCGACCGGGGCGACACTGCAGATCGTCGATGCCGACGAGGTGGGCGACGAGGACCTGGCGGAGACCAACGCGATCATGCTCGGAAGCATCGTCAACAACCGCGCGTTGCTGTATCCCTACTCCCACCAGCAGTGCTTCGCCGATGGCGTCTACCCCGGTGATGGCGGCTACGAACTACGCACAGTCTCTGATCCGTGGGGTACAGGGCGAAATCTGATCTGCATCGGCGCATCTGACATCGAGGGCGCGAGGGCAGGTCTTCGCGCGCTGCGGGCGCACATCCAGCCGGGCGAGACGCTGACGCTGCCGTCGCTGCTGGAGGTTGAGCTGACGGGCGAAGCGGAGAAGGCCTGGGGCAATAGGTTCACGATGGACCTCGACGAGGAGTGGTTCGAGAGCACCAGGGCCGATTGCGAGAGCCACCTGGAGCGGGCAGGGACACGCGGGCTGTTCGCGATGGCGCAGAACCAGGGCCTGAACTACGCGCTGACCGGCAGGGACGAGTACGCGCAGATGTACGTGTGGATGATCAAGCGCACGTACGAGTGGTATCTGTCCGATCCGGACACCTACGGCGGGCCGTGGGGTATGGACTCGGACTTTCACATCGCCCCGAACTTCATGGCATGGGACGCCGTCGAGGAGAGCCCGGCGATCAGCGACGAGGAGCGGCTGGAGGTCACGAAGATCCTGTTCCGGTGGGTCAGCGAGCTTGGGCCGCAGAAGTCGGCCTCGGCCTCGAGCACACACGTGCGGTTCAATCACCAGACCTTCCCTGCGCTGGGCTGCCTGTATGCAGGTCAGTACTTCAGCCGCTACTACGACGCGGTCGAGGGCGAAGAGTGGATCCGCGTGGCGGATGGGACCTTCCAGTTTCAGCTCGACGCCTCGAAGCCGCACTGCGACTGCAACACCTACCAGTGGTTGACGCTGGGGCACACGATGATGTACTCGCTGGCACGCCCGGACCTGCGCTACTTCGAGAATGGGAACGCGCGCAAGAACGCCGAGTATGCGATCCTGACGATGAACAACCTCGGCTACCAGGTGCCCTACGGTGACGTTGGCGGCTGGGGCTACATCGGCCGCGAGCTGAGCATTCTGCGCATGGCCGAGTGGTGGTATCGCGACGGGCGTTACCAGTGGGCGATTGAGAAGAAGATGCAGACTCGACCACAGCTTGCACTGTCGCAGTACTCGTTGGGGTCGAACGCGAAAACAACGCTGCCGAGCGATCTGCTCGAAACGGTGGGCTATGGGCTCGATGAGATGTGGTATGAGAGCTTCAGTGGCAGCGAGCACGTGGAGCAGTCGCACGCGTTCGACAAGATCACCTGGCGCAACAGCTTCGACGAGGATGCGGCGTACCTGCTGCTCGACGGGCTGACGCTGGGCGGCCACGGGCACATGGACGGCAACTGCCTGCTGCAGTGGACCGAGAATGGGCGTATCTGGCTGGCCGACACCGATTACATCAAGTCGCTGCCCAAGTACCACAACGGTATGCTCGTGTTGCGCGATGGCCAGTCGGAAAGTGTTCCGGCCTACGCCGAACTGGAGAACCTTGCGGATATGCAGGGCATGGGGGCGTCGCAGACGGTCATGCGGGCCTATGCGGGGGTGGACTGGCACCGCAACGTGATGTGGCTGAAGGACCGCATGTTCGTCGTGGCGGACCGCATGGTCGCGACAGAGCCGGGCGATTACAGCTTCCGCGCAGTCTGGCAGACCATCGGTGACACCGAGCTTGTGGGCTCGACGCTGCGTGTCGAGCAGGACGGTCAGCACGCGGCCTTCGTCATGACCCCCGACACCCACTGCATCGTGAATGAGGACGAGTACACCGGCAAGAACTGGAGCAGCTATCCGTGGGCCGATGAGCCGGTGGTGAAGTCGATGCAGGGCATCGTCAATGCGACGCTGCAGCCCGGCGAGCAGGTGGTGCTCTTCACGGTGCTGCACGCGTCAGGCGAGGAGCCGTCGGCGCTTGAGGTTACACGCCTGAACGACAGCTCCATTGCGATCACCGGCGAGGGCGATCCGGTGATCGTGTCGGTCAGAGATGCAGACGGCCGGCTGACGCTGCCCGGCGCGGCCTCGGCGCTCGGGGAGATGGCGGTCATGACGCCCGAACGGATGTGGGGCGTGGGCGTGACAGAGGTCACTGCCCTCGGAGAGACGAGGACCATTGAGCAGGGCGCGGACGTGGAGGCCGACCTGGGGATGGGCACGGTCCTCGTGCACACGCCGGTGGTCTCCTCCATCGGAACCGAGCAGCAGACGGAGACCGTGGAGCTTGGCAACACCGCTGGTCGCGAGGAGATCGCCGAGATGATGCGCAGCGTCATCGCGGCCGCTCCACCGGTCACGCCTCCCGCCGCTGCAGGGGCCGAGGCCGAGCCCATGGCCGAGCTATGGAGCTACCTCGAGCGCCCGGACAGTTTCCTGCTGACAGGCAACCCCGGGCGGCCGGAGTCGGTCGAGGCCGTCGTGGAGATGTCGGCGGATCCTGCACCGCTACCGGTCAATGTCTTCTCGCAGCGGGCGGGCGGCAATCAGCTCGCTAACGCATTCGACGGCTCGGTCGAGGGCACCGAGAGCGCGGTCATGTGGGACGACGACCAGGAGGTCACGCTCACGCTGAAACTGCGCGACAGCTACACGATCGAGCGGATGAACCTGCGGGCCTGGTTCGCGACCTCCTCGAGCAAGGACAGGCTCTTCCAGCTCGGGCGCATTCGGCTGCTGGCGTCCACCGATGGATTCGAGCAGGACAGCCGGACGGTCGTTGACTTCACCGACGACGAGATGCACGGTAATTGGGGCGATCCCGGCCACGCTCCGGAGGAGTACGAGTTCGACGGCCTCGACGCTGAGGCCGACGAGCTGCGCCTGGTGCTCACGCCACGGCCGGGCACGGCCGTCTACATGGCCGAACTGATGCTCTGGGGCTCAGGCGAGGGTCTGGCGGAGCTGGCCGCGCAGTCGGAGGGCGAGGTCGGCTACGTCTTCAACTCAGTGATCGCCGCGGACCTTGACGGCGACGGAATCGACGAGACGATCGGCGGTAACTCGAACGGGAAGGTCTACTGCCTCGACGCCGACGGCTCGCTGCGCTGGACGCACGACTGCGACCACGAGGTCAACTCCGTGGCCGCCGTGGACTTCGACGGAGATGGCACCCCCTCGATCGTCGCAGGCACGATGAACTCGCAGGTGATCGCGATCGACTCCGCGGGCGAACGGATGTGGCGGTTCGAGGTGCCATACTACAAGCGGACGCCGCACGTGCGGGTGGTCTTCCCCGCCGACCTGACGGGCGATGGCAGCGAGGTCGTGGTCGCCGGCGCCGACAGCTGGCGCTACTACGCGATCGACGCGTCCGGCGAGGAGATCTGGCACTACGAGAGCGTCCACGGCTCCACCGCCGGCGCCGCCGCCGACCTCGACGCCGATGGCCGCGACGAGGTGATCTGCGGCACGGAGTACTACTGGTGGCACTGCGTCAACCCGGACGGCACCCGGAAATGGCAGGTGCGCACGGCAGGCGGACCGGACGCGAACGCCGTGACGACCGGCGACCTCGACGGCGACGGCCGGCTGGAGGTCATCTTCGGCGGTGCGGACACGACGGTGCAGGCGTACAGCTCCGACGGCGACCGCCTGTGGGTGGTCAACACCGGCGATGAGGTCACGGACGTGATCTGTGCGGACGTTGACGGTGACGGCGCGCACGAGGTGCTGGCCTCATCGATGTCGTTCAACGTCTACTGCCTCGACGGGGATGGGACCATGATCTGGCGCACCGGCCTGCCCAATCAGGTGGGCACGCTGGCGCTGCTGGACCGCCCGGACGGTCGGCTGGTCGCGGCGGGATGCGACGACGGCGCCGTCTACGCGCTTCGAGCTGACGACGGCACGGTGGTTGCGCGCCAGGAGATAGGCCGGGCGATCCTCGACCTTGCGGCCGCGAAGCTCGGGGCCGCCGGCGGCCAGGACGTCATCGTCGCGGGCGCTGGCGGCCGCGCCCGGGCCCTGCGGCTACCGTAGCGTCCGCACGCGGCATCGGCATGCGAAGAGGGGCCGGGCATCACCCGGCCCCTCGCGATTCGTGACGCGCGTCCCTGGTGGAGCCTACCCCTCGATGGCCTGTGCCGCGACCTGGACGGCCTCATCCGCCAGCCAGCGCGCGGTGGCGTGGTCATCAGCCTCGGCCACAACGCGGATGATCGGCTCGGTGTTGCTGGGCCGGGCGTGCACCCATGCGTCGCCGTCGAAGAACGCTTTCACGCCCTCAGTGAGGTCGAGAGTCTGGCCCTCGTAGTGGCGCTGCAGCGCGAGAATCGCGCGGCCGATCATGCCTGCGGAGCAGGGGAGCTTCTCCTTGACGATCGCCGAGGGGCGGAATGTGCGCTTCCACTCCGTGATCGTGATCCCGCGTCTGGCCATGCCACCGAGGATCAGTGCCATGGCGGCGAGGTTGTCGCGGCAGTAGTGCAGATTCGGGTCGATTACGCCGCCGTTGCCCTCGCCGCCGCCAATCGCATCGACGGCGAGCATCGTCTCGACCACGTTCACCTCGCCGACCTTCGAGCGCACGACCTCGCAGCCGTGGCGTTCGCCGACCTCGTCGATCATGCGGCTGGTCGAGAGGTTCGTAACCAGCGGCCCCTTGCGGGTCTCGGCCATGACGTCGCAGGCGAAGGCGAGCGTGTATTCCTCGCCGATGGCCTCGCCCTCCTCGGAGACGATGGCGAGGCGATCGCCGTCGGCGTCCTGCGCCAGGCCAAGGTCCGCGCCATGCTCGCGCACGGCCTCGCAGAGCTGTCCGAGGTTCTCTGCGATCGGCTCGGGCTCGCGCGGGAAGCGCCCATTGGGCACATCGTTGATGGCGATGACCTCGCAACCCATCTTCTGCAGCAGCCCCTCGGCGCAGTCGGCGCCGGCGCCGTTGACGCTGTCGATGACGACCTTCGGGGCGAGGCTGGAGATGGCGTCGAGATCGGCCGAGTACAGGACCTTGGTCAGGTGGCGGTTGATCGCGCCCTCGTCGTGCCCCATCCGCCCCAGCGCGTCGTGTGGGCGCTGCACGAAGGCGCCCTGATGGTAGACGTTGAGCAACTCCTCAGCCTGGTGCTGGTTGAGAAAGATGCCGTCCTCGCGGCAGAACTTGAGCGCATTCCAGGCCGCCGGATGATGGCTGGCGGTCACAGCGATCCCACCGTCCGCGCCGAGATCCACCACGGCGTGCTGCATCGTGGGCGTCGGGCAGACCCCGATGTCGATCACCGAGCAGCCGGTCGAGAGCAGCCCTCCGACCAGCGCGTTCAGAATCATCTCGCCCGACGGTCTGGGATCCCGACCGATCACGACCACGCCGCCGTCGAGGTAGGTGCCGAAGGCCTCGGCAAATCCCACGACGAGTTGCGGCGTAAGCGACTGGCCGACGACCCCACGAACGCCGGAGACTCCGATCTTCAAGCTCTGGATGCCAGCCATCTCAGACCCTCTCGCACAGCGGCGATGCAACGTTACAGCAGGCGGTTGGCCCTGCGGACATACTCCTCGGCGAGATCGATCGCAAGGCCCTCCGCGGCGGCCTCTGCGATCACGCGGATGCGCGGCTCGGTCATCGATACGCGGATGTGGACCCAGCGATCCTCGCCTATCAGCTTCACGCCGTCATCGAGGTTGGTCTCGGTGACCCAGGGGGCGTCGATTCCGCGCCGCAGCTCCTCGAGGGCGCTGTAGGCGCGTTGTGGCGGACAGACAACCTCGCGCTTGACGATCGTGTAGCGCGGTATCTCCGCGATCAGCTCGGAGATCGGGCGATCGCGCTCGGCCATGAGGTTCACGATGTGGCCGAGCGCCGCGATGCTGTCGTGCGCGTAGTTGATGCGCGGGAAGACTATGCCGCCTGAGCCCTCGCCGGCGATCGCCGCGCCATGATCGACCGCCGCCTCGGAGATGAAGACCTGCCCGACGCCGGTGCGGATCACCTCGCGCCCGTACTTCGACGCGACATCCTCCACGGCCATGGACGTGGACAGGTTCGTCACGACCGGACCCGGATCGCCGCGGCCGAGAACCATCTCGGCGGCAAGGCAGAGCGTGTACTCCTCGCCGGGCGCCTCGCCGGCCTCCGTGACGATGCCGAGCCTGTCGCCGTCGGCATCATGCGCGAAGCCCGCGTCCGCCTCAGCGGCCGAGACGAGTGCGCGAAGCTGGCTAAGATTGGGGGGCGTCGGACGCGGCTCGTGCGGGAATGGAAGCTCGGGATCATCGTTGATCGCGACGACCTCGCAGCCGAGGTCCGCGAGGAAACGCGGCGTGAAGCGCGAGCAGGCCCCGTTGGTGCAATCAACGGCGATCTTCAAGCCCGCGGCCCGGATGGCATCGACGTCGAGCTGCTCGCGCACGGCCTCGAGGTGACGCTCGCCCGCCGCGTCATCGCGCCCGACCGGCGCGAGTTTATTCCACGGAGCTTTGGCGAACTCGCGCTGGTGGTAGACGTTAAGCAGCTCCTGGGCCTGACGCGGGTTGAGGTAGATTCCGTCATCGCGGCAGAACTTGAGCGCGTTCCAGCGGGCGTTGTTGTGCCCGGCGGTTATGGCGATGCCACCGACGGCCTCGGATTGCCGGACGGCGAGCTGGAGGGCCGCGGTCGGGCAGATGCCGAGATCGACGACCTCGCAGCCGGTGGCTATGAGCCCGGAGGTAACGCAGTGGGCGACCATGCGCCCGGACGGTCGCGTGTCGCGTGAGATCAGCACGCGCCCGCCACCGACCCACGTTCCGAAAGCCTGGCTGAAGTTCACGAGCAGGTCGGGCGTGAGCGTCTCACCGACCACCCCGCGCACTCCGCCGATGGTGATCTTCAGCGGTCTGCTGGCCTCGGCGCTGAGCGAACTCACCGCTACGTCCCCTCCTCTTCGACACACTCGAGCAGCGTGGCGCCCTCGCGCGGGCTGACGATAATCCCGCGACCACCCGCGGCGTCCAGCGCCTCCTTGACCTCTTCCTGCCGCCCGGGAGCGTACGCGAACATCGTGCCACCACCGCCCGAGCCGTTGACCTTGCCGCCCAGCGCCCCGGCCTCCATCGCCGCGTCGAGCATGCGATCGATCTTGGGCGTCGAGACGCCGATTCCGTCGCGCAGATGCTCGTGGTGGGCGTAGAGCAGCCGCCCAAGGGTCTCGGAATCCGGGGCCGGTCGGGACAGAAGCTTCCGGGCGTCGCGGCAGATCTCGCGGTTGTGGAAGTTCGCGACGATCCTGCGCCGGCTCTCCTCGGGCATCTCCCCCAGGAATGGCTCGACCTCGGCAAGCGTCGTGGTCCGAAAGTCAAAGTCGGCCACGCGATCCCGCAGAACGGCAAGCCCGGTCTCCACGGCGCTGCGGCTCTTCCCGAGCACCCCGGTGGTGTCCTTCGGCTCCAGCGAATCGCCGAGCACGAAGCCGTCAAGCTTCGCCGGTAGTCGCTCGACCGTAATCGGCTCGCGGCAATCGATGTAGAGCAGCCCACCGATCGCCGAAGTGTAGTGATCCATCATCCCACCGGGTTCGCCGAACTCCACGACCTCGGCCAGGTGCGCGAGCCGCGCGATCATCTCGTGGCTCTCAGGAAGCGCGCCCGTTTGTGTGGCCCATGCGAAGCTGACCCAGGCCACGGTCAGGGCCGAGGAGCTGGAGGCACCGGCGTTGATCGGAATCGTGCCGCGAATCGTGCAGTCGAAGCCGCGCGTGAACTGCAGGCCGTTGCGGCTGCAGACATTGGTCGCCGAGCGGATATAGTCGCGCCGGCCGTGATAGGGCACGGTGCGGGCGGCATCGAACTCATCGCTGCGGTCGAGATCGGGCATATCGATGGCGAAGCGCGTGTCCTCGCGCGATGTCCCGGTGATGCGGATGTCGAGATTGATCGCGCAGGCTATCACCGACAGCCCCAGGAAGTCCTGGTGCTCGCCGAACAAGCAGATTCTCCCGGGTGCTGACACGGTCACGCGTCGCGGCATTCTTTCCTCCGGCGGCTGCCTCGTGCTGCGTTCGCTGCTGTCTTTGTACGCGTCGCCCGGCGAGGCGCTGCGCCCCTGGACCGTTGGCGCTTGCGGTGCACGATCGGTTTGCAGTTTACGTGCGCTCCCATGGGCTGTCAAGCCACGCGAACAGGGCAGCTGTGGTGGACGTCTTAAGCCGGGAGCGGCCGGAAGGAACGCGTGCCGCAGCCGGGGAAATCCTCCATCCCATGGGCAAGCAGTCGCCACCCGAAGATCTCGAATACCTCGAAGGCTGCGTCGAGCGCGTGGTGTACCATGCGCCCGATGATGGCTGGGCGGTGCTGCACCTGCGCTGTGACACGCGGAAAGTGACCTGCGTCGGGAACATTACCGAGCCGACCACAGGCGAGAACATGCGCGTGTACGGCCGCTGGGTGGTTGACGCGAAGTACGGGCGCCAGTTTCAGTTCGACAGCTACCAGCTCGTACGGCCATCCTCCACCGAGGCGATCGTGAGCTACCTCGCATCGGGACAGGTCGAGGGCATCGGGAAGGCCCTCGCCAAACGGCTCGTGGAGCGCTTCGGCGAGGACACGCTCGAGATCCTCGACAAGCGACCGGAGCGCGTGCGCGAGGTCGAGGGCATCGGCGAGAAGCGCGCCGAGGCGCTGGTGAAGGCGTGGCGACGACACGAGCGCATGCGCGAGGTCATGCTCTTTCTGCACAAGCACGGCATGGGCGGGGCGCTGGGCGCGAAGATCGCGCAGACCTACGGCGATCGGACCATCGAGGTGATCGAGAGCGAGCCATATGTGCTCGCCCGGCGCATTCGTGGCATCGGCTTCCTGACTGCCGACCGTATCGCGCGCTCTGTGGGCGTCGACGAGCGCGATCCATCGAGGCTGCAGGCGGGGCTCATCTACACCCTCGACCAGGCCACCGGCGAGGGGCATCTCTTCCTGCCCGCCCGGGTGCTGCTCGACCAGGGAGAGCGGCTGATGGACGTGGAGCGCGAACTGCTCGAGCAGGCCCTGACGCAGCTTGAAGAGGCCGACGAGGTCGAGATCGAGCAGACGCCCTGGGGCCGCGCGGTTTATCTCCCGCACCTGCTCGCGGCTGAACAGGAGGTCGCGCTGCGCGTCCTGAAGCTCGCCGCGGAGACGGTCCCGGGCGCGCCGACGCCCGAGCAAACCCGGGCCTGGCTGGGCAGGCAGGGAGAGCTGGCGGGAGTGATCCTGTCGGGCCAGCAGCAGACGGCCGTGGCGGGGGCGCTGGCGGACCGAATCACGGTGATCACTGGAGGCCCGGGAACCGGAAAGACGACGATCGTCCGCGTCATCGTCAGCGCCTGCAGGGCCCTCGGCCGCAATGTGGCCCTGGCGGCGCCGACCGGGCGGGCGGCGAAGCGCATGGCGGAGCTCGCCGGTGCGGATGCCTCGACGATCCACCGTCTGCTGGCCTACGATCCCTTCAAGGGCCGCTTCACCCGCAATGAAAGCGAGCCGCTGGAGGTCGACACCCTGGTCATCGACGAATCGTCGATGATCGATCTGCCGCTGGCCCGCGATCTGCTCCGGGCGCTGCCCCCGGAGGCGCAGATCATCTTCATCGGTGACGCCAATCAGCTTCCCAGCGTCGGTCCGGGCAGCTTCTTCCGCGATCTCGTGGAGGCCGGTGTTGTGCCTGTCTATCGGCTCACGGAGATCTTCCGCCAGGCCCGGCGCTCATTGATCGTCGAGAACGCGCATAGGCTCATCAACGATCAGGAGCCGATACTCGTGCCGTGGCGCAAACGCGACGGCGAGGACTGCCTGTTCCTGCACGCGCGCGAGCCGGAGACGGGGGCGGACTACGTCATCGGCGCGGTCACGCGCGGATTGCCGTCGCTGGGCTTCGATCCGGAGGACGTCCAGGTCATCACACCGATGCACCGCGGGCCGTTGGGCGTCTCTGAGCTAAACCGGCGCCTGCAGGAGGCGCTCAACCCGAAGACGCCGCACACGGCCGAGGTGCGCTACGGCGACCAGGTACTGCGCGAGGGAGATCGGGTGCTGCAAGTCGTCAACAACTACGATAAGCTGGTCTATAACGGCGAGATCGGCAAAGTGATGCGCATCAGCACGCGCGACAAGTCGATCACGGTGGCATTCGAGGACGAAGAGGTCACCTACGACCAATCGGAGATCGACCAGCTCCAGCTCGCCTACGCGATGACGATCCACAAGTCACAGGGGAGCGAGTACCCGGCGGCCGTCATCGTGATGCACTCGACGCACTACATCATGTTGCGCCGCAATCTGCTGTACACCGCCCTCACGCGAGCGGAGGACCTTGCACTGCTGATCGGCAACTCCGCGGGCATCTACCGCGCGGCCACAAACACTGAGGAGCAGCGACGATACACACGACTGGCCGAGCGCCTGCATGGCGAGGCCGAAGTGATGGGCGCGCAGGGCTCGCTGGAGCTGCGACAGGGCACGCCAGAGGGACGGTGCCGCGCGTTCACGAAGCATCCCTCAAGAGCCGATACGCCGAGAGAAGGCGGATGAGATCTCATGACCGATGATGTGCCGAAACTGACCCGAGCCGAAGTCGAACCGCCGACGGTGATGGCAGGCGTGCCCGATACGCTGCGGATCACCTTCGCGGGACTGGAGCTTCCCGAGGGCGGCATAGTCCGGCTGCGCATCGGCGGCGGGCGCGATAACAAGAGCGACTGGATCCGGCCGCAGACCGACGATCCGACCGCCCGCGAGTATGTCACGGCAGAATGCAGCGGAGAGGCCGATTTGCTGGTGCATGTACCGCGCTTCTCCGAGGTGCCGAGCAACGTCGTGGACATGACGATCACCGGAGCGCCACTTCGCGCCGAGGACGCGATCACGGTGGTGCTCGGCGACACATCCGGCGGAGGCGAAGGCTCCACACCCCAGACGTTCTCGGAGCCGGGCAAGCGCTTCGATCTGTTCGTGGCGCGGCCGCCGGCGGAGGGGCAGGATCCCGAGTTTCAGCGCGTGAAGGGCGCACCAACAATCAACGTTGTCGGCGGCCCCATGGATCACCTGCGCGTGCTGGCGCCGGCGACGGTGCCGGCGGGCGACGAGTTCGCTGTGCACATCAAGGCCGAGGACAGGTTCGGCAACGTCGCGTCGCTGTACCAGGGCGAGCTGGAGCTCGAGATCACCGAAGAGAACGTGACCGGTCCGGAGAGGGCGAAGTTCACCGAAGGCGGCGTCATCGTGGTCGAGGGCTTCAAGGCCTTCAGCCGCGGGCTGCTACGTGTCATCGCCACCGACACGATCAGCGATATCCGCTACGTGTCCAACCCGATCCTCGTGACGCGGCACGATCAGGCGCAGCTTTACTTCGGCGTGATTCACGGACACACGCACTGCTCTGACGGCACCGGGACAGTCGAAAGCTACTACTCCTGCATGCGTGATGACAACCGGCTGGACTTCGGAGCCGTGGGCGACCACGACCACGATTACGAGACGGGAGAGGACGAGTGGCGGGAGATCCAGCGTGTCACGGCAGAGTGCAACGACCCCGGGAGGTTCGTGACACTGCTCGGGTACGAGTGGGCGAAGTGGCGCAGGAACGGCGCTGGAGATCGGAACGTGTACTACGCGGATGATTACCAGCCGATGTACCGCTCCGGCGACGAGCACTATCCCACCGCACCGGAGCTCTTCGAGGCGCTGCGCGACCAGCGGGCAATCGTCATCCCGCACCATCCCGCGAGTGTCGGCAACTTCTGTGACTGGTCGGATCACGATCCCGAGAAGGAGCGGCTCGTCGAGATATACTCCGTCTGGGGCAGCTCTGAGTGCTCGGTGCACGATGGCAATCCGTTCCCGATGCGCCCGACCGGGACGCCGCCGATCGGCGTGACCGACATGCCGATTGACAGCGGCGAGAGGCCCGAGGGCTTCGTGCAGCGCGCGCTGGCGATGGGGCGGCGTCTGGGCTTCGTGGGCGGCGGTGACGACCACCTCGGCCATCCCGGAGATCCGGTGATGACCGGGGCTGAGCCGTTCCGCTACCGCGACGGGCTAATGGCCGTCTGGGCCCCCGAGCTGTCACGTGAGGCGATCTTCCAGGCGATGTACGATCGCCACACCTACGCCACGACCGGAGCGCGCATGATCGTGGTCTTCCGCGTGGGGGGCGTATTCATGGGTGAGGAGATCGAGCTCGAGACGCGACCGCAGCTGTCCGATGCTCGGACGATCGAGGCGACGGTCATCGGTGAGACGAAACTCTCGCAGGTCGAGGTCGTGCGCAACAACGAGGTGGTTCACAGCGTGCGAGTCGATGACGTTGACCTGCAGCTTGAGTGGGTCGACAGTGAGCCGCTTGAGTCTCTGGCGTTGACGCCGTGCGATGAGCGCGAGCCGAAGTTCGTGTTCTACTACCTGCGCGTCCTGCAGTCCGACGGCCAGATGGCCTGGGCCAGCCCCGTGTGGATCCTGCTCTGAGCGGGCCACCGCCCGCTCTCAGTAGCCCCCGTACCGTTTGACGGTCTGTATCATCGTCTCCACGACCTCCGGGCGGGTCTGCCGGGGCACGCCCTCGCCGGTGTTGAAGATATACCCACCCCCGGGCTTTCCGGCCTCGACGATCTCCCGGATGCGCGTCTCGACCTCCGCGAGGTCGTCACAGTTCATCAAGTCGATCGGATCGGCGTTCCCCGAGAGGCAGACGCTGTCGCCGATCGCGGCCTTGATCTCGCTGATCGCGCAGTCCTCGCCGATGTTGATGATCTCGTAGTGTGGCGCCTGAAGCTCCAGATGGGGCAGCGAGCTGTCACCGCCATGATAGATGACAACGCCCCCGTACTCGCGAAGCGCGTCGCTGACGCGGCTCGCCGGTTCGAGCGCGAACCGGGCATGCTGCTGCGGTGACAGGAAGCCCGACGCCGCAACGCAGTCACCAAGCCAGATGGCGTCCGCACCAGCGTCAAGCTGCGCCCTGCCCCACATGACCATCAGCTCAACGCACCAGTCGGCTGCAGCGCGGAACAGGTCCGGATCATCGAGCACAAGGATGAGGCCGTCGCTGATGCCGAAGAGCAGGGCGACGGTGCTGAAGGGCGCGGCGACCCGGCCGGCGACCACCAGATCATCGCCGAACGCAGCCTTGATGTTGCTCAGTGCCTCGAGGTGCAGGGGCATCCTGCCATCTGTGGATGGATCGGGGAGCTTGAGTGAGCCGAGGGTATCCCGTGAGGCGGGCAACGTGCGAATGGCCGCGGGCGGCATCCTCTGGCCCACTGTGGTCCTTACGCCGAGCGGCTCCAGCTCAATGTAATCGTCAGGATGGAGCAGAATCCAGTCGTAGTCGAACCGCTCCACCGCTTCGAGCTGGACCTGCACCATCAGGTCCGGCGACCGGACGTACTCCCGGTAATCCGCCCCGTGCATCTCAACGTCGAACTCCTCGCCGAGAGCGAAGGCCGGGACACGCGAAGGTGTATCGCCCCGCGCGCACGCACGCAGGTCCTCGATGACGCCGCGGTAGGCCATTGCTTGCCTCCGTTACGCGACGATCTCCCGGATCGCCGACGCGATGCTGTCGGGATTGGGGAGCACACGCGCCTCGAGTGACGGGCTGAAAGGCATCGGCACGTCCTCGGAGCCGTGCACACGCGGGGGAGCCTTCAGGCTGTCGAAGCAACGATCGACGATGCGCCTGATGATCTCGCTGCCGAAGCCCCCACTCTGCCACGCCTCCTGGACGATCAGCAGACGACCGGTCTTCTCGACGGAGGCCGCGACAGTGTCAAGGTCAAACGGCACGATCGTGCGGGGATCGATAACCTCCACACTGACCTCGCCAGCCACCCGATCGGCCGCCTCGAGCGCGTGGAGGACCATCCTCGAGGTAGCAACGAGCGTCAGCTGATCGCCCTCGCGCTTGATGTCGGCCTCACCGAGCGGAATGACATACTCCTCGCGCGGTATCTCGCCCTTCGTCTCGTAGAGCAGCTTGTGCTCGAGGAAGATGACCGGATTATCGTCCCGGATCGCGGCTTTGAGCAGTCCCTTCGCGTCGTGCGGGGTCGCGGGCATCGCGACCTTCAGACCGGGCACGTGCGCGAAGATCGCCTCGAAGTTCTGGGAATGCTGCGCCGCCTCGCAGGTGCCGCCGCCCTGCTGCGTGCGGATCACGAGGGGAACGGTGAGCTGCCCGCCGGACATGTAACGCAGTTTCGCGGCCTGGTTCAGGATCTGATCCATGCAGGTGGTCGCGAAGTCCACATACATGATCTCGCAGACGGGCCGCAGACCGGCCATGGCCGCGCCGACTGCAAGGCCCGTGAATGCCGCCTCCGAGATCGGCGTCTGCCAGACCCGGCGGCGGCCGAAGCGCCTGAGCATCCCGGCCGTGACGCCGAAGACGCCACCGCAGTCGGCGATGTCCTCGCCGATGAGAAAGACGTCATCGTCGCGCTCCATCTCCTCGGCAATTGCCTCGTTGAGCGCCCGCACGTAGGTGACGTTTCTCATGGTCGCGCTCCTCGCTGCTTTTCACGGGATATCCGCGCTTATGCCCAGAGGTGATCTGCAAACGTATCCGGCGCGGGCAGCTCGCTCTGCCGGGCGAACTGCGCTGCTTCCTCGAGTTCTGCCTCGACCTCAGTGAGCAGATCGGCAATCTCAACGTCGGTCATCAGACCCTCGCGGACGAGATAGCTCTCGAAGCGCGGGATTGGGTCGCGGCCCTGCCATTCCTCAAGCTCGCTCTCGTCTCGATGCTCGGGGATCACCATACAGTGGGGGCGATGGCGGTAGGTCTTGGCCTCGATGAGCGTGGGACCCCCGCCGCTTCGGGCGCGATCCACGGCCTCTGCGGCGGTCGCGTAGACGGCCAGCACGTCGTTGCCGTCCACGGTCATCCCGGGCATGCCGAAGCTCTCGGCGCGCGGCGCAAGGTCCTCGACCGGCCAGGCGTCATTGACCGGCGTGGTCGCGGCCCAGAGGTTATTCTCACACACGTATATCACGGGAAGCTGCCAGAGCGAGGCGAGGTTCATCGACTCGTGGAACACGCCCTGTGCCGCGGCGCCCTCGCCGAAGAAACATGCAGTCACCCGGTCGTTACCGCGATACTGCGCTGCAAAGGCCGGTCCGAGGGCCAGAGGTGTGCCACCCCCCACGATGCCGTTGCCGCCGAGCAGGCCGACGGCGGGGTCGAACATGTGCATCGAGCCCCCGTGGCCGCCGCTGATACCGGTGACCTTCCCCAGCAGCTCGGCCATCATCGCCCGAATATCGGCGCCCTTGGCGATGGCGTGGCCATGCCCGCGGTGGCTGCTGAGCACCGCATCCTCCGGACGCAGATGCGCGCAGACCCCCACGGCAACGGCCTCCTGGCCCTCATACGAGTGCAGCGCGCCGAGGAACTCCCCGCGTGCCAGGCCCTCCTCGAACAGGTGCTGGGCCTTGAGCTCGAAGCGGCGAATCGTGTGCATGGTGCGCAGCATCGCACGCGCCTCGTCACGATCGATATCCATGAAGTGCTCCTTTCACGGCTCGTCGGCCAGAGATCGGAGGGTATTTCCGCACTGCGGCGTGATTTCCCTGCGAGAGGCAGCACAACAGCGAATCATCTGTCTGACGATCGAGGCGATGCTGAGGTTCGCGGGGGTGGCCGGCCTCAGACGAAGCGGAGACTTGCCGGCACACGCAGTCCGTGGTTGCGCAGGAGGGTGTCATCGGCGAGCAGGTCGCGGGCCGGCCCCTGGGCCTGTATACGCCCGCCATCGAGTATCGCGACCCTATTGCAGACCTCCAGCACGAGCTCGAGGTCGTGCGTGGCGATGATCTTCGCCTGCGGAAGGTCCCGCAGGAGCTCGATGACCGACTCTCGGCCCTCCGGATCGAGCGCCATGACCGGCTCATCGATCACAAGCAGCTCCGGCTCCATCGCGAGCACTCCCGCCAGCGCGACGCGGCGCATCTGGCCGGCCGAGAGGTGGTGTGGAGCGCGATCCGCGAGGTCGGCCGCACCAACGGAGTGCAGGACCTCAAGGGCTCGCCGCCGGGCCTCATCGGCCGACAGACCGGCATTCAGGGGGCCGAAGCAGACGTCGTCGAGCACTGTTGGCATGAAGAGCTGATCGGCCGGATCCTCGAACACGAGCCCGACCGTCGCGCGCAACTCTCCGGCCGGCCACTGCTCGACGGGCTGGTCGTGCACACGCACTGCGCCCGTGCCGTGCAGGATCCCGTTGAGGTGCAGCAGGAGGGTGGATTTCCCCGCACCGTTGCGGCCGACGAGGCCCAGCGAATCGCCGTGGTCGAGGGAGAACGTCACCCCGGTGAGCGCCGCGGTGCCGTCAGGATAGCGAAAATGCAGATCATCGACGCGAAGAAGGCTCACAGCCCCACCCCCGCCCAGTAGAGCGCGCAGGTGCATATCACAAAGCAGACTCCACCGGCGATCTGCGCGTGGGGGACCGGCTCGCGGGTGAGATCGGGAATGCGTCCGTCGTAACCGCGCGAGACCATGGCAAGAGCGACCCGCTCCGCGCGCTCGAAGCCGCGCACGATGGCGGTGACAACCACGCTGCACAAAACGCCTGCCCTGCGTCTCAGGCCGCTGACGCGTCCGCGGCTGCGGCTGGCAGTGATCATGCGCGCCACCTCATCGGAGAGCACCCCGAGGTAGGTCATCGCCAGGCCCGTCAGGGCCGTGAGCGTGTGAGGCATCCGAAGAGCCTGCGCCGCGCGAACGAGATCCGCCGACGAGCTCGTACCAGTCAGAAGCGTCGCGGCCACCAGCGTCAGCACACACTTGCCCCCGACGGAGAGCCAGACCGCAAGAGCGTGGCGCACCAGTTGCCTCCCCCCGACTCCCCCCGCATGGTGCACGGCGGACGCCTCCGCCTGTGGCAACAGCGCAACCAGAAGCCCGCTGATGGCAAGGAACGGGACGATGACCAGCAGACGCTTGAGGATCCAGCGCCCGGGCAGGCCAGACGCAACCGCAAGCGCGAAGATGAGCGCCGCAAAGGGCATCAGCAGCCAGTTGCTGGAGACCGGAACCATCACGATCGCGACCACAAGGACGAGCGCGCAGGGCAGCTTCACGCGCGCGTCGGTTCGATGCAGGGGTGATCGCAGGTGCGACCACTCGTCGAGGAGTTCGTGCCCAAGCATCACCCTAACTCCCTCGCCCCTGCAGCAGCGATGTGCGCTCAACCGCCGCAACGATGACGGGCACCACGACAAGCTGCAGCGCCAGACCGGGCAGAGCTGTCACCGTGGCTCCGATCACATACGGAAGTGGCTGACGCATCGGCGGAGGGAGCGCCTCCAGCAGATCGGCCGGAAGCAGGCCGACCGCGAGCGCCACCGCAATACCCATGACGACTCGCTCGCCAAGCAGCGCAACAGCCGTGGCAGGGATGACGTGCAGCTTCAGACGCCGGTGCAGAAGTGATGCGAGCGCCCCCAGCGCGGCCAGCTCCACAACCATCAGCGGCAGCACCGGCAACACCGGCGGCATCCCGGTGAGCGCCGACGACAGCGCGGGTGTGATCAGCCCCACCGCGGCCGCGATACCCGGCGAGACCAGCATACCGCACGCGAGAACCGGGAGGTACATCGGGAGGAATGTGCTGCCCGCCCGACCGCCTCCGATCGCGTGGAACACTATCGGCACAAGCACTCCGAGCGCGATCGCCAGGCCGCCGACGGTCAGCTCCCGCGCGCGTTCGAACTGCTCAGCAACGGTGGTCTGAGAGCCCTCCGGGTTCCGCGTACTCAATTGACCTCGTACCTCGTGTCCCAGTATTCGCGCCAGATCTCCTCTGGAACTGGACGAGCATCGGCGGGGATGATCGTCCCGTTCTCCTCGCGTTCGGTGTTCGAGTGGTAGACGTCGGGCTTGAGCCACTTCACATGACCGTCGCCGAAGAGCACATTCGAGCCGTCGTTGTGGACCCTGCTGACCGACCACGCACAGGTGGAGCCGCCCCTGGTCACCGCCCTAATGCCGTTTGGGGGACCTGAGTTGCATCGGTCCCACTCGGCGAGCAGGATCTTGTGGCTGGGGCTGACGATCGCTGCCAGCGAACGCTCCGCGAAACCTGCGGCCGGATTCCCGTCAACGGTCTCCCATCCGAAGAGCCCGCAGTTGTAGCCGTGGCCGTAGTACCAGGGAAGCTGCGGCCGGCTGGGGCACTTGAACATCTGCGTGTTGCGCATGTACGGCTGCAGGTTCGTCTTCCACTGATAGGTCGGCGGGTAGGTCTCATCATAGTCGGTGGTGTACATCGCGAAGGCCAGGCCCATCTGCTTCATGTTGCTGGCACAGGTGATCGCGCGCGCCCTCTCACGCGCGCGAGAGAACACGGGAAAGAGGATTGCCGCCAGAATCGCGATGATGGCGATGACCACAAGCAGCTCAATGAGCGTGAAACCACGGCGTGGCATCAGGACACTCCAAGCGTGTTACTATTCAAGAAATCGTGTTACCGCTGTCCACAAAAAAAACGAGCGCTGCGGGTTCCTGTCTCATGGTTGGTCGGATGTGCAGCTCAGAGCGCCGTGCTTGACGCCCCGAATGCTGATCATGTGGTCCGCGAGGCGTCGCACCTCGTCCGCCTGGCCACGCACCACGATGACCTCGATGCAGTTGTGATGGTCGAGGTGTACGTGGGTCGCACAGATGACCCTCGCCTCGGCGTCATGCTGCAGTGCTGTCAGCGTGGCGTTGACGTCGTGCACGTGGTGATCGTAGACGATGGAGATCGTGCCCACGACCTCCTCACCGGGCTCCTCCCAGCGCCGGCGCGTGAGGAAGTCCCGCACGATGTCGCGCAGCGCCTCCGACCGATTGGCGTACCCGGCGTCCCTGATCGCCTGATCGAACTGCCGAAGCAGATCCCGGGACATCGAGACGCCGAAACGTTCCAGGGCACTCATCGTCGCCTCCGGTGACACACTTTGGGAGAACGTAACACAATGTGCCTCGGCTGTCAAATCACGTCAGTGACCGATCAGCACAGTGCGAAGAGTTTCCAGCGCGATCCGGGCGTCGAGGCCGGGTGATGCCCGGCGGACATACTCCAGGTCGTAGCGCAGCTTCTCCGCTGCATCGGCGATGCAGGTGTCCGGACCGCGGTGGATCTGAGCCCATCCTGTGATCCCGGGCCGGACAGAGAGGCGGTCGTCGTAGTCTCGAAGCACGCCGCGCAGTCTGCGCACGAAATGGGGACGCTCGGGGCGGGGGCCGATGAGGCTCATCTCACCGCGCAGAACGTTCCACAGCTGGGGCAGTTCGTCGATGTGAAATCGTCGGAGGACTCCTCCCGCGGGCGTCAGGCGCGGGTCATCCGGCGCGGCCCAGACTGGCCCTGTCTCGGCCTCGGCCCCGTCAACCATCGTCCGTAGCTTGAGCAGCGTGAAGACGCGGCCGCCACGGCCGACGCGAAGCTGGCGGTATAGCGCCGGGCCGGGAGAAGTGAGCCTGATGGCCACAGCAGCGGCAGCCACGATCACTGCCGCGGCGGGAAGAAGCGCGATCGCGCCGGCGATATCGAGGACGCGCTTGGGCAGCGCCAGATAGCCGCCGCCGGGGTGACGCACGCCGGGAGCGCAGACGACGGAGCGTCGGTCGGCGCGATCTTCGGGCCTTGAGACGAGTGCGGTGTCGGAGATGAGGGCCACCTTCCCCCCTGTGCTTTGCCGGCGGTTCGCCCATCAACTTCGCCATCGGCCGCCCCGCATCCTGCGTCCCGCACCGACGGTCTTCCCGCAGTGCCCGTGCCCGCTTACGCCATCGGCCGCCCCTCAATCGACGCCGGTATCTCCTGGCCAAGCAGCGAAAGTGCCGTGGCGGCGCCGTCGTGGACCGAGGGCGTCCCATCGTGGAACTGCCGCCCGCGGATCAGCCAGAAGGCATCGTCGAAGGTGTGCATGCCGGTGATCGGGCTGGTGGTGAAGAGATCATTGCTGCCGGGCGTGCTCTTAAGGTCATATCCATCGCGCGGGATGGCCAGCAGGTCGGGTGCGCGGTCAAGCGCCTCCCCCTGCCAGAGGTCCTCCCGGCGCTGGACGCTCTCGAGCACCTGCTCGCCGGTCTCAGGGTCCCTCAGCTGCATGAGACCCTCGATCAGCTCATCGCGAAGCGTCTCGTACTCCTCCCCCGCCTCGACGCAGCCCTTCGGCTCACGTTCGCTCACGTTGAGGTAGATGCGCCCGGGTGTCATCGAGAAGACGCGGCTTCGCTCATCGACGTCCGAGATGCGGGCCTCCTCGGAGACCGGCAGGTTGAGGTAGCCGCGCTCGCGCAGCCACGCGTCGATGTTCACCTCACGGATGGTCTTCGTGAAGCCGTGGTCACTCAGCAGAAGCAGCTCGGTGTCATCGCCGGCGGCTCGCGCGATCTCCCCCACGGCGGCATCGACCTTCCGATAGTAGTCGACGAACTGCGGGGCGTAGACAGGGTCATCCTCGGCCCACTTGCCCCACATGAAGTGGTTGATGCGGTCAGTGCCCATGATGTGCACCATCGCATATGACCATTTCTCGCGGGAGAGCAGGTCGGTTGCGCCCGCCACCCGACCCTTCAGGGTCGCGTCGAGGTCTTCGAGCAGAAAGTCGAGCGATTCGCGCGCCTTCCATGGGTCGATGTCGATGCGGTAACCGAGACGATCGAGGCGCTGGGCAAGGCTCTCAGGGTACGTCGCCCCCTGAAGTTTCGGCGCGAGAAAGCCGCTGACGACCATCCCGTTGATCTCGGGCGGCGGCGCGGTCACCGGCACGTTCATGATGATGCTGCGCAGGTTGCGCTCGCTCAGCACGCGCCAGATCTGTGGCGCGATGACGTAGCGCGAGCCGGTGATGTACTGATCGTAAGAGCCCTGCTTGCGGTCCACGAAGCCGAAGACGCCATGCGCCCCGGGGTTGACCCCGGTCACGAACGATGTCCAGGCGGCGCAGGAGACGGTCGGCTGGGTGGAGATGGCGCGGCGGAGGTCGCCTGTTTGGGCGATCTCCGCCAGTGTCGGCATCTCCCCGTCCTCGATGAGCCTCGTCAGCAGCGAGTGCGGAACGCCATCGAGACCGATCACGAGGAGCCTGCGCTGCGGCGTGCGGCGGAAGAAGCTGAACACGGCTACTCGCCCGCCTGCTGGGCGGCTGCGGCCGGAAGGTAGCCCAGCTCACGCAGCTTCGCGATGACCGCGTCGGCGCATTCCTCGACGGTGGCCTCGGTGGTCCTGACATGGACCTCGGGATTCTCCGGCGCCTCGTAGGGCTGGTGCATCCCGGCGATGTCGTTCACCTCGCCGCGAGCGGCTCGTGCGTAGAGGCCCTTGGGGTCTCGCTCCTGACACACCTCAAGCGGCGTGTCCACGTGAACCTCGACGAACTTCTCGCACCAGGCACGCGCGCGGTCGCGGTACTTCTGGAGCGGGGCAACGGCCGCGATGACGACGTTCGCACCGTAGCCGGACAGCTTCTGCGCAAACCAGGCCAGACGTTTGGTGTTCTCGTCGCGCGCCTCCTCGGTGTAGCCGAGATTCGGGCTGAGATTAGCGCGCACCTCATCCGCGTCGAGGTTCTCGACCGGAAGACCCATCGCCTCAACCCGCTGCTGGACCTCGGTCGCTATGGTGGATTTCCCGGAAGCCGGTATACCGGTGAACCAGATGACGAATCCGCTCTCCATGGTAACTCTCCCTGTGATCGCCTTTGGGCGGACTACTCGCAGAACGGCTGATCGAACTGCTGGATGACCTCGAAGACCTCTTTGCGCATGATCTCGGACCGGGGCGGCGTGCCCTCCCGGATCATGGCGCGAATCTCGGTGCAGCTGAACGACAGGCAGGCATCGCCATCGTGGGGGCAGGTGCGATTCGAGGCGACACGGCCGCACTCACAGCAGTACCAGAAGTCGCCCCGGATAGTGATCGGCATGATCTCCAGCTCATCCGCCATCGCCTCGAACTTCTCGATGGCCTCTTCCTCACCGTAGTAGTTGCCGACACCCGCATGGTCGCGACCAATGATGATGTGCGTGCACCCGTAGTTCTTGCGCATGATGCCGTGGAGGATGGCCTCTTTCGGCCCGGCGTAGCGCATCTCCGTCGGGAGGATGTTCAGCAGGACGCGGTCAGGGTGGAAGTAATTCGCGATCAGCGCCTCGTACGCCGCGATGATCACCGCATCCTGGTAGTCACCGGACTTCTTCTTGCCGATGACCGGCTGGATCATCAGTGCGTCAACAAGCCCCAGCACGGTCTTCTGCAGGTCCTCGTGTCCCGCATGCGGCACATTGCGCGTCTGGAAGGCGCAGACGGTGCGCCAGCCGCGCTCCTCGAAGAGCGCCCGGGTCTCGGCCGGAAACAGGTTCACCTCGGCGAACGGCCCGCGATCGTTGTCGATCAGGTCAACCGTCCCGCCGACTGCGTGGTCGCCGCGCGCATGGTAGCCGGTGACGCCGGGATGATCGGTGTCAGCCGTCCCGAAAACCGATGCCGCAGCCTTCTCCTTATCCCACTGGTAGATCTCCTCGACGTTCAGAATCGCGACGGGACTCTCGGGATCGCTCTCACTCACCAGCGCAACCTGTGAGCCCGCCGCAACAGCGTCAGGCTCATCGACGGTCAGGAAGATCGGGATGGGGAAGATCGTGCCATCCGGCAGGCGCTCGTCGTTCACGATGCTATTGAACTGCTGCTCCGTGACGAAGCCTTCGAGCGGGCTGAAGACGCCGCGGGCGAGGTTGCGGGCGTCGCTGAGGATCTCCTCGGTCACCGCCAGCCTGGGCAGATCCGCAGCCCTCGACCTGGCCTCCTCGAGCGCGTCACCCTCAAGCACGCGATTGACGAGCTTCCCGCCATGTGGGGCAATCATGGAACCCGCGTCCCTCCTGCACGATCGACAATTCTATAAGAGTGTCCCCACGTTACACTATTATAGGAGTGCAGTCAAGGCCCTCGCGGAATGCGACATCATCATCCGGTCGGATGGCGACACGTCGAACGTTAATTCGATATTTGGGTTGACGCACCGCTCCGGGGCGAGTAGAATACGAACTGACGTTCGATTGATGGGAGGAGCAATAATGAACCCGCTGGCTGATGTGGCGCATGTAACAGGGCTGGACCTGGCGCTGGCTCTCTTTATACTCGTCGTCTACCTCTCGCGCGATGCCTCGTCCCGGGGCGACGGATGCGATATGGGCTGGACAGAGAGGCCACCGACTGATACGATAGGGTGACGAAGGGGTTTTCGCCCCGATGGTGAACTGTTTGATCGCGGTCACTGCCGATCCGAGGGGAGAGACGCCGTGAAGGTTAAATGCCTCTTGCTCATTTCGATCCTGCTGACGGTCATCGTGTTCGCCGCGTGCGACGGCACCGGGGGAAACCCTCCGTTCATCGGCGACGACACAGGCGGCCCTACGGTTGAGCCAGCGCCAGTGCCCCCCGGAGGCGAACCGAATGACGACAATGGCGGCATACAGCCCCCGCCTCCGCCGGAGCCGCCGGACGATGGGGGCGGCCTGCAGCCGCCCGAACCGCCTGTTCTGTAGTCCGTCGGCCCGAGACGACCGGCGCAATGCATGGAGCACGCCCCGGGTGCGGGGCGTGCTCCTGTGCGTTCTGTGCGGCCGGCTCCTGGTTACTGCCCGGGCGTGGGAGCGATGTCCGCGCCCGTCGTGAGCGTCAGCTCCGGCGAGTACCAGAGGTAGCCATTCGGCAGCTCCGCGGGGACCGTCCGCGACAGCAGCCGGTTTTGCGCCAGCTCCTCGACCAGCCCCAATGACAGGCCCTCGTCGTCCTCAAGCATCATCGTATGCTCCAAGAGGTCGAGGAAGCGCATCTCTGCAAGCGGCGTCAGCTCGTGGCGCCCGGGGATCTGCCGCTGTCTCTGCTCATCAACGCGCACGCGGCTCTGGGCGATGCGCTGGGTGACACGCCGCGAGCTCACGTGCTCAGCGAAAGCGTCGAGCGATTCGAACTGGTCGATTGGAGCGACCTCAACCAGCAGCCCCACGCGCACATCGTAGAGTGGATTCTGCAGCGGGTAGTCGGCGTGACGCCCGAAGACGACGAGGCTAAGCGAATCCATGTTGCCCTCGCGCAGCCACGACAGCCTCCCGGGTTTGACGGGAGAGCGCATCTGCGCCCCGACCGCGACTTCGAGGATCTTCACTCCCACGTATGTTGAGCCGCGCTGGACGACCACGGGCAGATTGCCACCGACCGCCTCCGGCTCGCCGATCCACTCATGACGCCCGATGATCACGCGGTCGATCTGATCGCGCGGACCGAGAATGCCCTGCACACCGGCCTGCAGCCGCTTCGGGGTGCCCACGGCATCGAAGTTGAAGCTGCAGATGGCGAGGGGGCCGGCCTGTGCGCTGTGCACCGTCGCGGGGCCGCCGAAGATGTAGAAGTAGCTGGTCGGCCGCTCAGGGGCGTCGGACGTGGCGAGGATCGGGATCGACGTGTGGTCCACCTGCCCGCTCATCGTGCCGAGACTGATGCCGGGAGCCAGCCACGTGCAGGTCCCGGCCTCCTCGGCAACCTCCTCCTCGGGCGAAGGCGTACGCGTGCGGACCTCCCTCGGCTGTTGCAGACCTTCGGCGACGGCGACGAGGTCGTCAGGCAGCGTATACTCGGACAGCGCGAAGTACATCGCGAGGGGCGTCGCCATCTCGGTGGCGGCGAGCGCTGACGGGAGATCGCAAGCCAGCAGGTACCGCGCGACACCGGTGCTACCGAGGTAATCTGCCTCGTAGGCTGAGCCGATTGCACCCGCTACGATCGCGGATGTCGGCTCGTAGCGCTGAAGCATGTCCAGATACCGCAGCCTCAGGGCCATTCCGGCCTCGGCACGGGCCGCATCGTCGGCGGCGTGCTGCCATGCCCAGCGAAGCCCGCCGATGCGCAGAGCGTCGTAGGTCGGGCTGTGCACGCCGTTCGGGCCGCGCGTCTTGACGACAGCCAGCTCGCGTCGGACGCCGTCCGCGGCGGCACGTTGCGCCTCGCTATCGCCTGTCGCAGCGCCCAGACTGGCCACCGAGCCCGCCCACATGGCCAGCCCGAATCCCTCACGCGGTCGGACGCCCTCCGCGAGCAGTCCCTCGAGCGCGAGCTTCGCCGACTGCTGCAGTCGGGCATGCAGATCCGCGGGAAGCCCGCGAGCCTGCGCAAGCCACGCGAGCGTTGGGCCGAGGTAGAGCGTTGCGTCCGACGTCGGCGTGCCGCCGAGATACCACGGGAAGAGACCGCGCGCGGCATCGTCGCCTGTTGCCTGGGTGGCCAGCACGGCCTCTATCACCGCATACGCCCGCTCGGGCTTCTCATCCGCGGCGACGAGCGCGGCGGCGTAGTTGAGGCTCGTCTCGGCGATATTCAGCCGCCCGGCCCCGTCGCGCACCAGATCTGTGTCCGCGTCGTAGTGGGGTATCTGCTCGCGTCGATCGTAGATCTCATCGCCCCAGTCGGCGACGAGTTCGGCCAGCTGAGCGCCATGCTGCGCTGCAGAGGCGATGGGAACACAGGCGACGAGCAGAAGCAACGGGGCAAGTTTTCGCGTGCGACCGAGTGTCATGGCGTCCCTCCTCCGAGCGTCCTGCATCGTTGGACCGGCGACGCCGGCGAGATGTTTCGCCCTCTGACACGGAACGGGCCGCCACGGTGATACCGCGGCGGCCCGTGCACAGACAGGTCGAGCACACAGCCGGGGCGTTGACGGCCCGAGCTTCGATCCGGCCGCCGCTCTCAGCGCTTCGAGAACTGCTTGCCCCGACGCGCCTTGCGGAAGCCAGCGTGCTTGCGCTCCTTGACGCGCGGATCGCGGGTCAGAAGCCCGGCCGGTCCCAGGACCGTCCGGTAGTGAGGATCCGCAGCCACAAGCGCGTTGGCGATTCCGTGTCGAACCGCGCCGGCCTGGCCTGAGAGGCCGCCACCGCGAACGATCACCTTCGCGTCGAACTCGTCCGCGGTGCCAGTCGCCTCGAAGGGTTCGGTGACAACCGCAGCCAGGCTATCGCGCTTGAGGTACGAGCGCGGGGTCTCTTCGTTGATGGTGATCTGGCCGGATCCGCCCGGAATCAGCCAGACCTTCGCAACGGCAGACTTCCGCCGTCCGGTTCCGTATCCTACGTAGTTCGCCAAGAAATTCGCCTCCTGCGACAGGTCGTCGTGTGTCGTCCTCAGTTCTCGGGAAGCGGCTCGGGCTGCTGCGCCGCATGCGGGTGCTCCGAGCCGGCGTAGACCTTCAGCTTCTTGAGCATCTTCCGGCCCAGCGGGTTCTTCGGAAGCATGCCCCAGACCGCGCGCCGGATGACCTCCTCGGGCTCGGTCTCGAGCAGCTCTCCGTAGCTCCTGGAGCGCAGATGCCCCGGATAGCCGGTGTGCCAGTAGTGCATCTTGGTATCGCGCTTGGAGCCGGTGAGCCGCACGCTCGCCGCGTCCGTGACCACGACGAAATCGCCGCAATCGACGTGCGGAGTATAGCTGGGCTTGTGCTTGCCCCGCAGAACGGCCGCGATCTGTGTGGCCAGACGGCCCAGCACCTTGCCTCGCGCGCTTACGATGAACCAGTTGCGCTCAACGTCGGCCGGATTGGCCGACAGTGTCTTATTCTGCATCGAAACTTCCTCCTCAAAGGCAGGGCACTGCCCGCCTCAATAGATCACCTTGATCAGAGACAGGCCCTGCGGGGGCGCGATCCAGACCGCCTTTGTGCGGTCCCTGCCCCGCAGTATCCGCCCGAGCTCCTCCGCCGACAGGTTGCCCAGACCGATCTCCACGAGCGCTCCGACGAGCCTTCGCACCATCATGTAAAGAAAGCCATCGGCCTCCGCGCGCAGTTCGACGAGGTCTCCGTGCCGCTCAACGTCCAGGCGCGTGAGCGTGCGGACGCTCGTGCTGGCCGATCCGCCCGCGCTCGAGAACGCCGCGAAGTCATGGCGCCCGAGGAGCGTTGCGGCGGCGGCGGCCATCCTCGGAGCATCGAGCGGCTCCCTGATGTGCCAGGCGTAGCGACCGATGAACGGCGATGGCAACTCCCGGTTCAGGATCCGATAGCCGTAGAGCTTCCCGACCGCATCGTAGCGCGGGTGGAAATCAGCGCCCACCTCTGTCGCGCCCACGCAGCTGATCGCGTTGGGCAGGATCAGGTTGAGCGCTTGCGGGACTCGCTCTGTCGGTATGGGCCTGTCGGTGTCAAAGGTCACGGTCTGTCCCAGGGCGTGGACCCCTGCGTCGGTTCGACCGGCGCCGACGATGGTAACGTGCTCGTCAAGCAGCCGGCTCAGCGCCCGTTCGATCTCGGACTGAATGGTGGGCACATCAGGCTGCCGCTGGAAACCGTGGTAATCGGTCCCATCGTACTGCACCGTGAGCAGCAGCCTGCGCATTGTGCATCGCGCCCGAACTACTCGGTCAGCTCCAGGATGGCCATCTCAGCGCTATCCCCGTTGCGACGGCCGGCGCGGATGACGCGAGTGTATCCGCCATCGCGGTCGGCAAACCGCGGCGCAAGTTCGTCGAAGATGTACGCGACAAGGTCCTTGTCGCCGATCTTCTTGAGCACCTGGCGCCGGGCGTGCATGTCACCGCGCTTGGCCTTGGTGATGAGCTTCTCAGCCATGCGCTGGGTCTCTTTGGCCTTCTGCACAGTCGTCTTCACGCGGCTGTGCCGGAAGAGGGCATCCACCTGGCTGCGCAGCAGCGCAAGCCGCTGGTCGGTGGGGCGCCCGAGTTTTCGGTGGTCGTGTCGGTGTCGCATTGTTGTCCCTCACAGGCGGCCGGTCGCCGCCGGATCTCTCTTATCCGTCTTCCTCTTCGACCAGTTCCTCAGCGGATGCGGGCTCGCGAAGGGACAGGTCAACGGCTGCGAGCTTCTCGATGACTTCTTCCAGCGAACGCTTGCCGAAGTTCCGGATGTTGAGAAGATCGTCCTCGGTCCGCTCGACAAGCTCGCCGACGGTGTCAATGTTCTCTTTCTTGAGGCAGTTGAAGGTGCGCACCGAGAACTCCATCTCCTCGATGGGCCATCCGAGGACCTTATTGCGGACCTCTTCCTCCTCGGGCACCTCTTCCTCTTCCTCTTCCTCGGGCATCTCGATCTCGGAGAAGACCGTGATGTAGCGCACGAGGATCTCCGCGGCCTTGCGCACCGCGTCGTCGGGCATGATCGTGCCGTCGCCCCACACCTCGAGCATCAGTCGGTCCAGGTCCGTGCGGTGCCCCAGTCGGGTGGGCTCGACGCGGTAGGTGCAGCGGGCGATCGGCGAGAAGAGCGCATCGAGGGCGATGACATCGCCCGGGCGCTTCTCGCGGCCCGGCTCCTCGACCGGGTGGTAGCCCGTGTCGCGCTCGATCCACATGTCGATGTAGAGACTGGCATCGTCCGAGGTGATCGTGGCGATATGGATCTCGGGGTTGATGATCTCGACCCCGGGCGGGCACTTGATATCGGCGCCCAGAATCTCGCCCTTCCCCTCGGCCTCAATGCGGGCGATCTTCTCGCCCTCGTCCGCGGCCTCTTCGTGGAACTTGATGGCAAGCTCCTTGATGTTCAGGCAGATCTCAGTTGCGTCCTCGTAGACGCCCTCGATCGTCGTGAAAGCGTGCGGGACGTTCTCGATCCGCACGTCCGTCACTGCGGCGCCGGGTATATGAGCGAGCAGCACGCGGCGGAACGCATTCCCAAGCGTATGTCCAAAGCCCCTCTCGAGCGGCTCGATGGCGAACTTTCCGTACTTCTCGGAAAGCTCGACGGCCACCATCTTCGGGGCGAGCTCCTCTATCATCTGATCGTCTCCCTCCACCGTCTGTTCCTGCTGACGGAACGGTCGGGATCCTGCTTATCGCGCGTAGAACTCGACAACCTGCTGCTCGTCGACATCGATCTGGATGTCTTCGGGCTCGGGCATGCGCACGACCTCAACGGTGAGGTTGTTAGTGTCCACGGCCAGCCAGTCGGGAGCCTCGTAGCCCCGACCAATGGCCTCGGCGATCGACTGCAGGTTGCGGCTGCCCTCGCGCACCTCGACCACGTCACCCTCTTTGAGGAGACGCGACGGGATGTCGCACACGCGGCCGTTGACGGCGATGTGGCGGTGCCGCACGAGCTGCCGCGCCTGCGCCTGGCTGACGGCCAGGCCCGCGCGTCGCACGACGCTGTCGAGACGCCGCTCGAGCAGCGACAGCAGCACGAAGCCCGTGACGCCCTTGGCGGCGGTCGCCCGCTCGACGTAGTTGCGGAACTGCTTCTCCATCAGCCCGTAGATCGCGCGCAGCTTCTGCTTCTCACGAAGCTGCATTGCATAGTCCGAGGGCCGCCGGCGTCCTCGTCGCTGGCCGCCGTGGGTCCCCGGGGGGTATGACTTGCGATCAATAGCGCACTTGGGCCCGTGACAGCGTTCCCCTTTGAGGAACAGCTTCTGGCCCTCGCGCCGACAGAGCCGACAGACTGGTCCGGTATAACGCGCCATGAATCTTCTCACCTCCGCAGGTGGTGGCTTG
>JALGTR010000114.1 GCA_029821265.1 Candidatus Zipacnadia bacterium | reverse complement strand
GGATGATCACGGACCTGATCTGGGAGACCTTCTGCACCGAGGATGCGGTGCTCGCCTATGATGCGATCTACGATTATATTGGCGATGACCCGGAGCTGATCGAGTTCGTGCAGGAGAAGGGCCTCCCGGTCGAGGACGCCGATGACTTGCGCGAGTACATTGAGCACTATCTACTGCGCGCCGCGGCGGTGGCGCTTGAACGCGGGGCGATCAACGGGAACGAGGGCCACCATCAGGCACTGGCGATGACCATCGCGCTGGTGCTGGACGACTACTCCGACGAGCATCCCAACTCCCGCGACATGGTGGACTACACCTACTACGGCATCGGCCACTGCGCCTACATCATGCCGAACCTGCTGCGGCGCGATGGGGGCGGACACGAGAGCCCGAACTACAGTCGCATCAAGACCGACTTCATCCGCGTGGCGCGCATCATGGAGGAGATCCGGGAGAGGCACCCCGACGAGTTCCCGCTCCGGCGCTATCCGGACATCTTCGGGAACGACAAGGCGCGCGCGATGTTCGACTGGTTCATCGATTGCAAGATGCTCGACTACTACACGCCCGGCATTGGGGACAACGGTGGCATCCGTGAGCCGCGACGGGTGGGGCCGCAGAACTACTCGTTCATCGGCGGCTCGAACCTGTATGCGTTCGAGAAGTACGGTGATCCGCGCTACGCCCGCGCCAGCACGCGCGCCGACGGCACCTGGTTCCCCGGTGACCTCTTCTGGGAGTACCCGGGCGATGCGCTCGCGGCGGCACTCGAGGATCCGGCATCCGAGATCGCGCGGGAGCCGCGTCTTCTCGACGGCTACGGCTGCGCGATCCTCGAGACGGGCGGCCCCGACGACCGGCGCGCGGTGTGCCTCAACTACGCCGCGACGGTGGGCCACAGGCAGATGGACAACCTCAACCTCGAGCTCTTCGCGCGTGGCGTCGATATCCTCCCGGACCTCGGCTATCCGTTCACCTGGGATTACCGCTGGCAGTGGGACTCGAACAATATGGCGCACAACACGGTGACGGTGGGGGAGAGCCAGTTCGACACGCGTGTGCGGGCCGGGAACAGCTGCTGGCTGTTCGCCAGTGAGAATGGCGTGCACGCGGTGACCGCCAGCCACGACCCCTACCCCGAGGGCTACGGGCACACGAAAGCCGCCGCGCCGGACGTGGACCTCTTCGAGCGTACCGTGGTGCTGGTGGACATCGACCCCGAGCGCTTCTACGTGCTCGATCTGTTCGCAGTGCGCGGCGGCGATCAGCACGACCAGAGCTGGCACGGACCGCTGGTCAAGCCGGATGATCCCGATCTGGAATGGGAGGTGCAGGAGACCGGGACACTGGCGGGACCTGACGTGGAGCAGTTCGAGGAGTACACCGACCGCTGGGGCCGCACGCTCACGAACTTCCCGTGCTTCGTGAAGGACGTCCGCCGGGCGACGATCGACGGGCCGGCCACGTGGCACTGGGATTACGGGCTCGAGGAGGGCGATCAGCTCAACCTGCACCTCCTGCCGGTTGGGGGCCCGATGGAGGTCATTCGATGCGCGGGCCGCAGCCCCGCGCGGCCGGATGACTGGGAGCTTGACTACCTGCTCGCGCGACGGAACGTTCCCGACGGCGGTCCATCGCACTACGTGACGGTCATCGACGCCTACCAGCGGACGCCGGTGGTTGAGAGCGCGCGGATCGTCTCCGAGGCGCCACTGGTGGTCGAGGTGACCTACGAGGGCGGAGTGGACACCATCGCGCTCGCGACGCCGCCTGGGCCGAGTCGGACGACGCAGTTTCGGCCGCACGGCGTCCGCGTGGTCTCGCGGCGTGACGGCAGGGTCACTCGCGATGTGCAGATCGGTCGCTCCGATCCCGAGCGTGGGCCCGGGTATGTCACGGAGCAGATCGAGGACCTCGACTACGAGCGCAGGACGATCACCATCCCATACGCCGATGGCTACGAGGGGATGTTCGAGCCGGGCCGCGCCGTGCGGATATACAACGACGATCGCACCGCGATGTTCGTCATCGAACAGGTGCAGCGAGAGGACGATATGCTGCGCCTGACGCTGGACACGACTGCGCTGCTGGCGCAGGGGCCGGTGGCCGAGACACACGACGGCTGGCTGGATGTTGACGCATACCTGATCTTCTCCACCGGCCACGCCGACGACGAGACCGGTGAGCTTGCGAGCGAGAGGAACCTGTACTTCGCCGGCGCGACCCTCGGCGAGGGCGACGAGGCCTGCCGGCTGCGCGGCTGTGCCCGGCTGTCGGATCGTGAGACGCGCGTGTACGTCCGCGACGGTCTCTCGGCCGACGAGCTGGAGCGGCGGTTCGGCGATGAGGTCATCTCCATCTGGCAGTACGGACGGGGCGATCGCGTGGAGCTTGCGGTCGTGCGAGGCTGAGACGCGATATTGATGTCTGAGGGCTATCGGAGGCACGCATGGAACTCGGCCACGTCACCGAATGTGCGCGCAAGATCATCGACAATATCGAGAAGGTGATCGTGGGAAAGCGCGAGGCGGTCGAGCTGACCGTGGCGGGCTTTCTTTCGGGCGGACATATCCTGATCGAGGACATCCCCGGCGTGGGCAAGACGATGCTCGCGCGGACGCTGGCGAAGTCCGTGGGCGGCAGCTTCAAGCGCATTCAGTTCACGCCCGATCTGCTGCCGGCCGACGTCACCGGAAGCTCGGTCTTCAACCAGGTCGAGAACCGCTTCGTCTTCCGCGAGGGCCCGGTCTTCGCCAACGTGGTGCTGGCCGACGAGATCAACCGTGCGACCCCGAAGTCGCAGGCCGCGCTGCTGGAGGCGATGGAGGAGTTTCAGGTGACCGCCGACGGCGTCACTTACGACCTCCCGCAGCCGTTCTTTGTGATGGCGACCGAGAATCCAATCGAGTATGAGGGCACATACTCGCTGCCTGAGGCGCAACTGGACCGCTTCATGATGCTTGTCTCGCTGGGCTACCCGAGCCCGAGGGACGAGGTGGAGATCCTCACCCGGCAGATCAAGCGGCACCCGATCGAAGAGGTGGGGGCGGTCATCGAGGAGGTCGAGGCCGAGCAGCTTCAGATGGCTGTGCGTGATGTCTTCCTCGAGGACTCGCTCAAGGAGTACATCGTGGCGATCGTGGGGCGCACGCGCGAGCATCCTGACCTCGACCTCGGCGCCAGCCCGCGCGGGTCTCTGGCGCTGATGCGCTGCTCGCAGGCGCTGGCGGCCATCGACGGTCGGGACTATGTGCGGCCCGACGACATCAAGCGGGTGGCGGCGCCGGCCCTCAGGCATCGCGTGATCGTCAAGTCCGAACAGAGCATCCACGGCCTGCGCTCACAGCGGGTGATCGAGGAGATCCTCAAGAGCGTGCCCGCGCCGACGGCGTGAGGTGGCGGCGGGCGACGAGCGGTGCGCTGACGGCCCAAGGGCGAACGACCGGGCAGAGGCAGGGGGAGTCGGGACGCTCAGCGGCTTCGGGACCTCGACGATCATGGTCCGCGTTATGCCGATGTTCTTCCCGCTGCCGCCGAAGCTGCTGTGGGGGTGATCGCATTCGTCCCGGCATCGCTGGTCGGCGCAAAGCTCGCCGAGCGCATCGTGGACCGCATTCCGCAGGAGATGTTCCGACTGGTGATCGCCGCGTTCCTGCTGCTCGCCGGCCTGAAGCTGCTGTTGTTTCCGTAAGGGCGTGAAAGAGCGGTCGCCAACGGGCGCCATCCGCACCGGCAGGGGTCATCTGTCGCTGGTAGCTTATACATGGAATTCGCGAAGAAGCACGTGCTGATTGCCGCTTCGACATTCCTCCTGCTGGTGGGCCTGGTGCTCGCCGTCAGGCAGCTTTACATCATGTTCGCGGTGCTGGCGCTGCTTGCGCCCGTCTCGTGGTATCTCTCGCGTTCCACGCTTAGAGCGCTTGAGGTTGTGCGGCAGGCGCCGGGGCTGATGAAGGAGGGTCAACAGCGGCCTGTGCGGCTCACAGTCACCAACAGCGGCGTGAGGCGGCGGTACTTCTTCACCGTCAGCGACCGGCTGCCGGACGGCCTCGAGGTCGCCGGCGAGGAGAGGGCGCTGGTGCCCAGCCTTGCCGCTGATGAGCAGTTCACGGTCGAATACACGCTGCGCGCAAGGCGGCGCGGGGTCTACGAGATTGGCCCGGCGATCCTCGAACACTCAGACCTGATCGGGATGTTCCAGTTCGAGCGCGAGCTGGGTGGTTCGGCCGAGCTGGTGGTGCATCCCACGCCTGAGCGGATCCCCGCGGTGTGGGATCGCGCGGCGTCGTTGCGCGCGCCGCAGCAACCGCGACGACGCTTCCGCGGCGAGGGGACCGAGTTCTACGGGACGCGACCGTTCGTGCCGGGCGATGATCTGCGCCGGGTTGATTGGAAGTCCACGGCGCGCCGCGGGCAGCTGATCGTGCGCGAGTACGAGCGCGCTGAGGCGACGGACGCCACGATCGTGCTGGATCTGCAGCGCTCGCACCATCGCGGACAGGGCGATGACGCGACGGTTGAGCGCGCGGTGAAGCTCGCCGCGTCCGTGATGGCGCAGCTTCTGGAGCGCGGTTCGTCGGTCGGGCTGGTGGCGGCCGGCATCGAGGACCACTCGGTTCCGCCGTCGGCGGATCCGCGCCAGCGGACGAGGATGCTCGACGCCCTCGCCCGGGTTCGGGCGGATGGAACTCAGACCCTGGCCGGCGTGCTCGCCGAGTACCAGTCGTATCTGCCGGACGGCGGGATGGTGATCGTGATCTCCCCGCGCCTCGACAGCGAGGCGCTCGGCGTGGCGGAGGACCTGCAGACGAGAGGTTATGCGGTCTCATGGATGGTCGTCGAGGCGCGCGGCGAGGTGGCGGGGCGTCGCAGGATTCAGCCGCACCAGTTGGCCGCGCGGCTCGCAGATCGGGGTGTTGACGCCTGGCTGGTCGATCCGGGTGAGGAGCTGGCGCTGGCGATGAGGAGGGTCGGGCGTGGCCGTTGACGCGCTGGACGAACGAGAGGATTACACGCGGCGCGTCGGCCCGCTGCTACTGGGCGGACTCGTTGCCTGCCTGGCGGCGGCGGCGAGTCTGGCGAACACCCTCGAGGAGCCCGCCTTCGAGCTGCTGCTGTTCGTCATGACATTCGTGGGGGTGGGCGCGAGCTTCATCTTCGGTCGCAGAGGCGGCTCGAGCAGCATCGCGGGCATCATCATCATCGCGGTGGCGGTTGCCTCGCTCGCGCAGCGGCTATCCGGCCTTCCAGCGATCGAGCTTCTGTATCCGCCCGAGGTGGTCGCTGACGAGGATCTCACGTGGGCGGCGCTGTGCGCGTGGCTGATGGTGGGCTTCTGCTTCATGCTCAGCCGGAGGCGGAACATCCTGTTCGTGCTGGTGGCGGGCCTCGCGGTCTTCGGCCTGAACGCGACCGTCAACCTCAACCCCGCGGTGCTGGTGAACTTCGCCGTGTTCATATTCGCGGCGGTCTTCATCTGGGGCTACGAGCACCTGTTGAACGTTGGCGAGCAGGCGGGGACGGAGGCCGCGGCGGACTGGCTGGCAATCGCGCGGACGCAGGCCCTCGCGGGGACGATGCTTGTCGCGCTGCTGCTCGCGCTCGGGATCGCGGTGGGCAGCGGTCTTCACCTCATCGGTCCGCGGCTTTACATTGCCCCCGGCGGCATGGCCCATTACGCCCGCTGGATGCAGCGGAACCTGCTCTCCTACGGCGGTGTGCTGAACAGCTTCCGGGTCGGGCAGGGCCCGGTGAACCTGCCGGCCACGCCCGCGATCATGGTCGAAGCGAACACACCTGCGCTGTGGCGTGGAAGCGCGTACGACTACTACACGGGCAACGGCTGGACCCGCGAGCTGCCAGGCGCACTGCGTTTGCACCCGGACGCGGACGGATGGCTGTCGGTCCCCGGCTGGGAGACGTGGCCGGGAAAGCGCAACCACCAGCGGGTGACGATTCTGAACATGGATGCCCGGGCGGTCTACGCCGCGGCGAGGCCCGCGCGCGCACGGCTGACGGAGGCGAGCTGGGAGAGCACGCGCATCAACTATCGCTTCAGTATGGACGCCTATGGCGCGATGCAGACACAATCGACGATGGTTCCCGGGACGCAGTACGAGGTCATCTCGATCATGCCGCCGACCGATCCCGAGATCCTGCGCGCCACACCCACGAACTACTCCCAGTTCGTGCGCGAGACCTACATCGAGCAGATGCAGGTTCAGGCGGAGGCGGAGCTGAGCGGACTGGTGGCCGAGGTGACCGCCGACGCCGAGACGCCCTACGATAAAGTCATTGCGCTTCGCGACTTCCTCGGGTCGAACTGTGTCTATACGACCCGCGCGCCGGCGGTGCCTCGCGGCAATGACGTGGCGGCGTATTTCGTCACGAGCAGCCGCCGCGGCGCATGCGATCTGTTCGCGACATCGCTGGCGGTCATGTGTCGACTCGCCGGCGTACCCGCGCGCGTGGCGACAGGCTTCCAGGTCGGCCAGTACGATAGCGAAGACGAGGCGTACGTCGCTCTGCAGCGGGACGCCCACGCGTGGGCCGAGGTCTACTTCCCGACGATCGGCTGGGTGCCGTTCGACGTGTCGGCGGAGCGCAGCGAGGCCGGCGACAGCCTCTGGGCCATGCTGCGTGACCCGCGCTGGCGGCGGCAGGCCGGCGAGATCGCCGAGGGTGTCTGGAGCGTCGTCGTCGTGGTAGCCGCTGCGCTGGCACTGCTCAGCGCCGTACTCGGGCCGGGCGCGCTGATCCGATGGCTGGCCGCGCGCGCCCGACGCAGGGGGCCGCGTGAGCGGATGGGGGAGGTCTTCGAGTGGTTCCGCCGAAGGGCCGCGCGCCTGACAGGCACGAGGCCCGAGCGCTGGAAAACCCCTGCCGAGGTCGAGAGCGAGCTGGTCGCCAGCGGACGAGTGGGCGACGAGACCCGCGCGCTGCTGTCTGAGTTTACCTCCGCGTTCTACGATCATCGCTACGGCCGGGAGGAGCCGGACATGCGGCGCGTACGGCGCGTGCGCTCGGAGGCCCGGAGCCTCATCAGACGCATTAGCCGCGATCTGCACGCAACCGAAGACCGGAAGGACGAGACCTCACGTGAGCCCGTCTGATCTCAGGACTGACCTGCCCCTGACGCTTCTATGGGGCGATGCCGATGTGCACAAGGAGCGCGCGCTGGCCCGACTCGTGGAGGCGTGGCTGGACGAGAGCGAGCGCGAGTTCGGCCTCGTTCGTCTCGACGGGCGTCGCGACGGCCTTGAGGGCATCATCAACGAGATGACGGCCGGCTCGCTGATGGCCCCGCGGCGATTGCTGGTGGTCCGGGATATCGCCGCCCTGTCGAATTCCGAGCAGAAGGCGCTCGCCGGGCGACTGGGCAGCCTGCCGGCCGGCGTCGCGATAGTCATGATCGCCGAGAAGGAGGAGAGCGGCGGATATCGCCCCCGCTGTCCGGTTGCCGCGGACCTGCGCAAGGCCGTGGAGGCCGGCGGTCAGGTGCTGCAGATGCAGGCGCCGCATCCGAGGGCGATGCCCGGCTGGGTGGCGACGGAGATGCAGCGGCTCGGTAAGACAATCGACCGCGCCGCGGCGCAGGAGTTGTGTGAGATAGTCGGAAGCGACATCGACCGACTGCTGCGCGAGGTCGAGAAGATCTCGCTGTACGTGGGCGATCGCGACGAGGTGACCGTTGAGGATGTGCACGCGGTCTCGATTCCCGTCAGCGAGGAGAACATCTTCGAGCTGATGGACGCGATCGGCCGTAAGGACGCGGCGACTGCCCTCTCAATGCTCGACGGGGTGCTGCCTGAGGGCTGCGACACGGGCGAGTATTTCCGCTTCCTCGCGATGGTCCAGCGGCAGATCCGGCTGATCTGGCAGGCGCGATTCATGCGCCAATGCCGGGTCCCGCCCGAGCAGCTTGCGGATCCGCCCGAGCAGGTTGCCAGCCGCCTGCCGACGCAGCACAACTTCCCCGACCTCGTGGCGAAGCGGCGGCAGTCCGCCCGCGAGTACACCGAGCAGGCCGCTCGCTTTTCGGACGGCCAGCTCGCGCGCGGTCTCGATCGCATCTACCAGGCCGATCTGCAGCTTAAGGGCGCCGGAGGGCGTCTCGATCCGCGCACCGTCATGGAGCTGCTTATCGCTGACCTCTGTCGGTGAGGGGGAGCGCAGCGCGTGGGCCTCATCGATGTCATGGGCGCTTTGCTGGGCCGGACAGCCGGCCTGGAGGATGTCACCGAGATGATCGATCCGCGCCTGGTCCGTGCCTGTTCGCGCAGCTTCGGCGAAGATTTCGACAACGTGCGCTTTCTGCAGATTATCGCGTGGAGTCCGGCAGACCTGGTGGCGCGGCTTTGGGCGCCGAAGGCTCTTGCGCTGGCATGGGCAAACAACGTAATCTTCCCGCCGGGCCGGGAATCGATCTATGCCGCCGTTGGAGCTGCACGCGATGAGAGGCGCGCGGGGACGATTGCGCATGAGCTGTGGCACGTGCGCCAGTTCCGGGCCCTTGGGACGGTTGGCTGGCTGAGAAGCTACCTGCGCGAATGGGTCCGTTTGGGTCACGCGCGAATGGGCGAATCGTGGCATGAGCACGAGGCGAGGGAGGCGGCCGCTTCGTTCGTCAGATCCGATGCCTGGCGCGATCTTCGCTGAGGAGGGGGCCATGGAGCCGAAATACGCGCTTGCCGCGCTGTGGGTGGCGGCGGTTTTCGCCCTGTTTCTGCGCGGGCTGATCCAGTCGTTGGCCGGCTGATCGCCCCCGCGGGCCGATACTGCTGACGTACGGACCGCCGGACCCTCGATTGCTCGTTTGCAGGAGACGACACCGTGGTTGGCGTGCTCATATACATCGCGGTCGCTCTTACCGCTTTCATGCTCGGGACGCAGGCCCTGCGGCTGGCGCGCCTGTCGCCGGATGATGACGCCGAGCGCGGGCTCGCGGCGATGGTGGCCGGTCACGGGATCATCGGTCTGTTGATCCTCGGGCTGGGCCTGGCAGGCCTGCTCACCTGGTGGGCGCTGGCCCATCTGCTATTGCTGTCGGCGCTGGCCGGGCTGCGCTCACTCGATGACTGCCTGCGGTCGATCGCGCGCGCGGGCGCCCTGCTGTGGTGGGACCTGTCGCGTTCACCACTGCGCGCAGCCTGGTGGGCCGTCACCATCATCGTCATCGTGCAGCTCTTCGCAGCGCTCGCGCCACCGCTTCCGATGGACTACGACGGCCTGGCCGAGCATCTGGCGATGGCGAAGGTCTGGGCCAGAGATCAGCGCATTCACCCCCTGTGGTACGACCATCACTCGCAGTTCCCCGCCACGCTGCAGATGTTCTACGCGGCCGCGCACGCATTCGGAGTTCCCGGCGCCGCCAAGCTCTTCCACTGGGGCTTTGGGGTCATGGCGATCCTCGCCACGGCTCTGGCCGGTCGCCGGCTGATCGCTCCAGCGGCAGGCGCCTGGGGTGCACTGATCGTCGCGACGACCCCCGGGTTCGCGTGGCTGATGGGCGTCGGCTACGTGGACCTGCCGGCGATCACCTGCGGGGTGCTTGGTCTGCTGTTTTTCGCCCGCTGGCTGCGAGAGGATCACGACTGGCTGCTCTGGCTGTCGGCGGCGATGGTCGGCGCGGGCGCCGGCTACAAGATGCAGGGGCTGGCCCTGCTGGGGGTGCTCGCGGCCGCCACACTGATCGCGCGGCGCAACTGGCGCGGGGTGAAGCTCGGGGCGGCGTACGTCGGCGTTGCGCTGCTGGTCTGCGGTCCGTGGTATGTCAAGAGCTACGTCTGGACGGGAAACCCGGTGTATCCGTTCGCGTACGAGATCTTCGGTGGGAAGATGTGGTCGGCCGAGCGCGCCGCACGCTACCGTTACTCGCAGCGTGGCTACGGGAAGGGCGAGCTTCCGCCGCGCGACGAGCTCGAGCAGATGCCCGCGCTGAAGGCCGCGTTCTCGGGTCCGCGGGAGCCGCTGAACCTGCTTCTGGCGCCGCTAAGTCTGACGATCGATGCTCCGGCCTTTACGGTGCCGCTCGGCCCGCTCGGGGCATGGGCCACCGACAGCATCGGTCCGATGTGGCTGGCGCTGCTGCCGCTGCTATTGCTGTTTCGCAGGCCGCCGCCGGTGCGCTGGATGCTCTGGGTGCTGCTGCCGCTGTACCTGTGGTGGCTGTGGAGCATGCAGCTGACGCGGTATCTGCTGCCCTCACTGGTGCTCGTGGCTCCGGCGGCTGGCTGGGCGGCAGTGGAGGCCGAGCGTCACTCGCCGGTGCTCTCAACGGTCGTGCGCGGTGCGATGGCCGTGTGGACTGTGCTCGCCCTCGGTCTGATGCTGCTTTATGTGGGTCCGCAGATCCCGGCGGGGCTGGGCCTGGTGCCGCCTGATGACTACCTTAGCGGCCAGCCGCTGTATGAGGCCAGCGAGCAGATCAACTCGATGACACCGGCGGACGCGAAGGTGGCTCTATATGAGGAGCCGCGCGGCTACTACCTCGACCGTGACTATCTCTGGGCCGATCCCGGGCACTCCGCGTTGATCGCCTACGAGAGGGTGGACTCGGCGGAGGACCTGGCGAATGAGTGGCGGCGCATCGGCGTCACGCATGTGATGATCAATGCCGCACGCTTCCCCGATCTGCGTGGCGGAGGTCGGCTGGTGCGCCATATACGCGAAGCTGTCGAGGCCGGATTGCTTGAGCCGATGGAGACGACGGCGGCCGCGCGGCCGTATCTGCTGTTCGAACTGACTGAAACCTCGGGGTCGCGGTGAGCGCGGCCTTGAACTTGCCGGACTTTTCGGTTACAATACGATTGTAGGGGGGCGGCCACGGAACAGGAGCACCCCCCGGAGGCGGCGTAGCAGGAACGTGATTCGCGTCCCGGGTCCCGAACGGCTCGGGGCGCATATCGGTATGGCAACGGGAGTTGTGTATGGTGCCAAAGATCCGGATTGTCGATGTCACGAATCGCGACGGCGAGCAGACGGCCCGCATTGTCCTCTCAAAGCTTCAGAAGACGATCCTCAACATACTGCTCGATCAGATGGGGATCTTCGGCTCGGAGGTGGGCTTCCCGCTCAACCCGCACGAGTGGAACTACCTCAACGCGAACGTCGAGCTCACACGCGTCCACAACGACGACGGTGAGCCGGTCATAAAGAACCTTCGGCTCGAGGGATGGTCCCGGGCTGTCGCCTCGGACGTGGAGCAGGCGCTCAGCCGTACGGGACTGACGCACCTGAACCTGTCGATCTCCACCTCACAGCAGATGCTGGAGTGGAAGTTCCGCGGCAAGTTCAGCCAGGATGACATCATCAACATGATGACCGACGCGGTGCGAGCGGCTCTCGAGGGCGGCTGCACGTCTGTGGGCATCAACGCCGAGGACGCCTCCCGCACTGATATGGAGTTCCTGAAGGACTTCGGCCTGGCGGGCAAGGAGGCCGGTGCGCAGATCCTGCGCTACTGCGACACGCTCGGCTACGACGATCCCTTCACGATCGCCGAGCGCATGGGCGAGCTGGCGCGCGAGGTGCAGATGCCGCTCGAGACGCATTGCCACAACGACCTCGGCCTGGCGGTCGCGAACTCGGTCGCCGGAGCGGTCGCAACGTGCGACGAAGGCCAGGACGCCTACATCAACACGACGGTTAACGGTGTCGGTGAGCGCGCCGGCAACGCTGATCTCGTGTCCTGCATCCTCGCTCTCCGGCACTCGTCGGGGCTGTCCGAGAAGGGCTATCTCGATGAGCGGATCGACACGACCAAGGCCTACCGCCTGGCGCAGTACGTATCCACGGCATTTGGCGTTCCGATCCCGATCAACCAGCCGGGCGTGGGCGCGAACGCGTTCGCGCACGAGTCGGGCATCCACGCAGATGGCGCCCTGAAGGACCGGCACAACTACGAGCTGTATGCGTATGAGGATCTTGGCCGCGGGCAGGAGAAGATCGAGCGGACCGGCCGCGAGATCCTCACCGGTCTGCATGGCGGCACCTCGGGGCTCGAGTACGTCTACTCGCACCTTGACCTTGCGTTCCGCGACAGGGAGCACGCGCAGGAGATCCTCAAGCTCGTGCAGTACGCGAACCTGTGCAATCAGGCGCCGCTGCAGGAAGAGGAGCTGCGCTTCATCTACCACCACCCGGAGATCGCCCGGAAGCTCCTGACCTACACGCCGTAAGGTCGCGTCTGAGACCGCGTTATCGGCGCCCCTCCCGGATCGGGAGGGGCGCTTTCGTGTGCGGGCAGGAGTCGGGTGGTGCGCGGAGAAAATGCCATCCGTTGTCCGCGTTCACAGCTTCGGCCGGGATCGGCCG
>JALGTR010000352.1 GCA_029821265.1 Candidatus Zipacnadia bacterium | reverse complement strand
TGACGGCGGACTGGGTGGCGCAGTGGCTCGCTGAGCTGGAGTCCGCCGGCCACGCTCGCACCACCATCGCCCGCAAGCTGACCTCGGTGCGCCACTACTGCCGGTGGCTGATTACCTGCGGCGAGCTTTCCTCCGACCCCACCGCGGCTCTGTCGGTGGTGATCCCCCAAGCGCCGCTGGCGGCGCCACCCAGGGACGCGGTCGAGGCGGCCCGCGGCTGCGCTGAGCCGGAGGCCGATGTGTGCTTGGCACGTCTTCCGCTGGGACCGGACGCAGAGGTGGTCGTCCGCTTGCGTCCATCGCAGAGGCGAGGCGGGCGGCCTGGGCGAGATCGAGTGGCGCCTCTACCGCAATGCCGACCTGCGCCTGGTGAACCTCGGGCCCGCCAGCCGCGAGCGCGAGGGCCTGCCCATCGGCTTCCCCTTGTGCCGAGTCTGCGGTGCGGTGCGCAGCCCGCGCGCGGGAGCCGAGATCGCGAAGTTCGAGGAGCGGCACGCCGAGTCATGCGGCCAGGACGCGGTGACCTGGGCGGCACTGCACGTGGACTTCCGCTCCGATCTGCTGGAGCTGGGGCCGCTGTCCGAGCGCTCGGATGCGGTCAACCTCATGGAGGCGGCCCTGGCCGGGGCACGCGAGTTCCTGGACATGGGCGAGGCGGATCTTGAGGGCTTCGTCGAGGAGCGCGATGACGGCCAGGCGTGGGTGCTCATCTACGACCCCATGCCCGGCGGCTCGGGCTTCCTCCAGCAGGTGCGGGAGCACTGGCAGGGGGTGTGCGGCGAGGCGCGGGAGGTCATTACCTCGTGCGACTGCGAGGACGCCTGCTACGCCTGCCTGCTCACCTTCTGGAACCAGCGCCATCATGGCGTGCTCAACCGTCATCGGGCCGCCGACCTGCTCAAGCTCCACGACCGGCCGATGGTCTCTGGCCACGCGACCGCACCCAACCTCGCGAAGCCACCGGGAGGCGACGCCGAGGAGGACAGCCCGGCCGAGCAGGACTTCCTCGACCTGCTGGCTGGCCGCAACTTCCCACTGCCGCCCGAGAAGCAGTACACCGTGCAGCTCCCGGACGGTTCGCTCACCCTCGCCGACTTCGCCTGGCCCGATGACCGCGTGCTGGTCTACATCGACGGTATGACCTGGCACGGGGCGCCAGACATTCAGCGCGCCGACCACATCACCCGCATCAAGCTGCGCAACGCCGGCTACAAGATCGTGGAGATGACCGCCCAGGAGCTTGGTGACACCGCCGCCATCAACCGCGTGCTGGAGGAGCTGGCGATCTACCTCGGGAAGGGCTGACCTGTTGGGCGACTGATACTGTATTCAGCGGTCAGCCACCCTCGCGGCATAGGACCGATCGAGGCCGACTGATGAGGGACGAGAGGAAGGAAGGCGATGAAGCTCTATACGCTTGAGGTGTGGCTTTACGAGGGTCCCGTCACTGAGGAGTTCGCCGAGGCGAACCCGGTGGTGTCGCGGACGATCGAGATTCGCGCCGACCAGACGCTTGGCCAACTGCACCGCGCGATCTTTGAGGCCCATGACCGCTGGGATGACTGCCACCCTTACGAGTTCCAGTTCGGCAAGGCTCCTCATGACCCGACCGGCGATCGCTACGTCACTCCGTTCCTCCACGAGAATCCCGAGCACCATGATCAACCGCCGGCAACGGGCAGCGTCACCCGGACGCGCCTGGGTTCATTGGGCCTCGAGGTGGGGCGGTCCTTCGGCTACTGGTACGACTTCGGAGACAACTGGTACCACCAGATTGACGTGATCGCCATCGGCGAGGCCGACCCGGAAGTCACGTACCCGCGGGTCATGGCCCGGGTGGGCGACAGCCCGCCGCAGTACCCGCCGGAGGAGTACTGGGATGAGGAATGACCCGTGCCCACCCCTGCAGCCTCTGGGTGCGGCGATCCGGCTAGCCACGGCTGTCTGCGGCCAGTGACCGTAGCCGCCAGGGAGGGCATCATGGACCACTACCCGCCGGTCAGAGTGATGATCCGCGAGGCGGTCGAGGAACTCGGCAGCCCCACGACCAACAGTGCGGTGAAGCAGTGGATCGCGGAGCGCTATCCGCAGGCCAACCCCGACACCGTCCAGCAGCACCTGCTGTTCCTGTGCGTGAACCAGCCCTCGCGCATTCACTACCCCGAGAACCAGCGCGCGCGGCCGTGCACCGATGTGCGCTACGACTTCCTCTACAGACCGGCCGTTGGTGAACTCGAGTGGTATCGGCCCGAGAAGCACGGGGTCTGGAGCATCGAGCGGGACGACG
>JALGTR010000351.1 GCA_029821265.1 Candidatus Zipacnadia bacterium | reverse complement strand
AGCCAGAAGATGAGTCTCCGCCCGCTCCACTTCGGCGGGATATTCACCTTTTGGCGATACCACATCGAGCCACGGTAATACCGCAGCCCCTGGTCGCTCCAGCTCGCGGAGTACGTCTTCAGGCGCTGCCACGAGCGGTCGTCGAGGGTGCGCGCGAAAAACCGCAGGTCCTCACCGACGCCCGTCGGGTCCATATACACGCGCCACTCGTCACCGAACTCGTGAACGAGCTCATTGGCGCCCTCCACGCGCTCGAGCGCCTGCTCAATCTCCGGCGCCCAGAAGCGCTCGATGCGCGAGACGCCGCCGTGACGCTGCATCAGCGGAGGATCGTAATCATGCATCCACTGCCCGATCGCGCGCATCTCATTCAACGCCTCGGCGGCCTGCCGCCACATGAACATCTCGGACGCCTCGCGCATGCGCACAAACGCGTGGAGGTAGTTGAGACTCTGCTCGGCAATTCTCACGCGCTCGGCATAGGGCTGGCGGCCCCTGCTGCGGCGCTTCGCCATCTCGATGCGCTCGTGGAGGTACTCGATGGTGGCGGGTGGATAGATGTCCGGGATGTTGACGGCGTTGCCCGTGTGGTGCGGCGCATCGCGGCGGGCACGGTCCATCATCGCCCAGTACTCCTGCATCGGAACAGCCGCAGGCCCGTAGAACTTCTCGTAGAAGTCCTCGAGCAGCGCCTGCAGGTCGAGGTCCGAGTCCCACATGAGCCTGGCCATTACGTAGCCGAGAGGCCCGTAGTTCGCCCACGACATCTGCGTCTCGACTCGAAAGCCCGTGATCCCCGCGCGCTTGCAGTAGGGGATCTCGTAGCCCCACCGGCTCACGTAGTTCAGCGGTAGGTTTGGCCCCGCGAGGTTGTAGCTGTACCCGCGATGGTAGACCTCGGGGCAGATCTTCGTCCACTCCCGGATCAGGAACTGGTGGTAGTTGCGCTCCGGGCAGATCGTGTTGCCCATGCCGTGCAGCCGGCAGAGCGTGATCGGCGCGATCGCCGGTACGATGCTCGGATCGGGCATCACCTCGACCGGCGGACGCATGTAGTTATCATAGACATAGAGGGCGAACCTGATCTCCGGCTCGATCTGATGCACCTGCTCCGCCACGGCGTTGGCGAAGCGTATGACGCGGTCGGTCACTGAGACCTCGCCCGAGAACGGATCCCAATCACCGGCGTCGAGCGCACGACAGTTCTCGCATTCGCAGAATCCGCCGCCATCGTTGGGGCCGATGCCGAACCACGTCTCGCCGGTCTCCTGGTGACGGCGCAGGATGGTCTCAGCCGCGATGGCGATGACGGCCGGGTTCGACGTACAGAGCTGGTCGGGCACGCGCTCACCGTCAACCAGCGAGTAATACTCCGGGTGCGTCTCGTAGTAGTCCTTTGGCGGCACGAGGACGTTCCACGCGTGAGAGCCCGGGTAGTGCGGTCCACCGAGGCGGTTGCGCAGCTCCCACTCGTCAGTCGCCTCGCTCTCAGGCAGCGACTGGAGCACACGGGCGGTGAAGTCCGGCACCTCCACGACCGAGTACGTCTCGAGCTGCACACGCCCGATCTGCGGCACCACCTCACCGATCTCCCCTGGCATGAACCAGCGGCAGCCAAGACGCTCGAGCAGATCGTAGACCGCAAAGCAGGTGGCGCGCGGGGTGGTGCCGGCAAGCCGGATCACCTCAGGCGTGACTTCCACGAAGTACCCGCTCTCGTCCTCGGAGGCGCGCTCACGAAGCATCGAGTTATCGGCGGCGCGCCCGATCTCGACCGTGACGGATGCCTCACTCGCGCGAGGCAGCGGCGCCGACAGCCCGGCGAGCTTCGCCATGTAGTGCTCGAACTCGGATGCAGCCCTCTGCTCCATCTCGTCCGGTTCATCGGGCAGCACGACCTGGTAGGTGGCCTGGCCGCCACGTACCAGAGTCACTGAATCGGCCGCCACGAGGCTGGCGGCTGAGAGAACGGCGAGCGTCACCAGCAATGTCCGTCGCACAGACATCGTCTCACCTCAAGATCGCGGGCAGGAGCCGGGCGTGGGTTGACGTCCGGGAGCAGATTGACCTCGCAGAGGGCCGATTCCTTCCACGAAGTCATGGCGGGCACGCGGAAATCTCGCGCGAAATGCTGACAAACCCCACACGGAACGCAAGCCCACGACAGATGGGGGCGATCATCCAATGGACCTGCGAATGATGCCCGCCCTTGCACTCGCGCTGATCGGATGTGCCGTCTGCGCGCCCGAATCCTGCGCAACGACGTGGACGGGAACATGGCGCGGGTGGGTGCGGAGCCGGAGAT
>JALGTR010000113.1 GCA_029821265.1 Candidatus Zipacnadia bacterium | reverse complement strand
ATCGGCATCATGGCTCAACGCCTCGTGCGGCGGATCTGCCCGCGCTGCCGGGAGCAGGTGGAGCCGAGCGAGCTGGAGCTGGAGCGTCTCGAGCTCAAGCCCGAGCAGGCCGCGAAGATCAAGTTCCACCACGGACGCGGTTGCGCCATGTGCCGTAATACGGGCTATTCAGGGCGCGTGGGCGTGTATGAGCTGATGGCGATCACACCGGAGCTGCGCGACGCCATCGCGGCGCAGGCGCCCTCATCCGAGATTCGGCGTATCGCGCTGCGCGGTGGAATGCGCAGCCTCAAGTACGACGGTCTGGCGAAGGTCAACGCCGGAGTCACGACCGCATCCGAGGTGATCACGCTACTGTTCGCCGGCGAGGAGATGTAGGCCGGCGGGACCCGCAGGCGTGTGCTTCGCGCGAGTTCGCGGAGCCGTCCACAGCGCGTGACCATGCGATCGATCTCGGCCGCACCGAACCGGACGGTCTCACCGAGGAGATCTCACGATGATAGCACTCGCGGTTTCACTCCTGACCATGGCTTCGTTCGCAGCCGCCGAAGAGGCGAACCTCGTGGAGAACCCCTCGTTCGAGGACCCCGCGACGCAGGCAGGCGTTCCGGTCAGGTGGGAGCTTCGCGAGGAAGAGGGCGTCGAGCTCCGCACTGATGGTGGGCACACCGGGACCAACTACGTGCGGCTCGTTGACACCCGCGATGATGCGGGCCTGTTCCTTTCCAGCCAACCTGTGCCGGCGCGTCCGGGCGGCACGTACACGGCCACCGCCTGGTTCCGCACGGCTGACGAGTGCAGCCCGGGGCTTTACATCAACTTCTTCGATGATCTCGGTGAGCGGATTCACCACACGTACCAGCGTGCTGAAGGCCCGACCGATGGCTGGGTGCAGGTGCGCGTCACGGCGGTCGCGCCTGAGGGCGCCTGGATCGTCAGCGCCGGTCTCTACGCGTACATCTCCGACGTGGGCACGTTCGACGCCGATGATGTGGTGCTGACGGTCGAGGGAGGAGCAGATCCGGGCAGCGGCGCCATCGCTCGCGCAGAGCCGGGGGACAAGCAGGCGGTGCGGATCGACGACCGCCTGGAGCTGTTCGTGGACAGCTTCCTGGTGGACGCCATGGTCGGCGACGCCGAGCGTCGCCTGCATCATCCGTGCCCTCGCGAGGTCGTGCTCAACCTCGACCGCCCGTGGGAGGGAGAGACGTCGGCGTACTTCACGGTGGTGACGGACGGCGACCGAATCATGATGTACTATCGCGGCTCGTCGGAGGAGTCCGGGCAGGTGACCTGCGTGGCTGAAAGCACCGACGGCGTCCATTTCACGCGCCCGGAGCTTGACATCGTACAGTACGAGGGTCAGCCGACGAACATCGTGTGGCAGGGCCGCGGCGCGCATAACCTCACTCCGTTCCGCGACCCGCGTCCGGACGTGCCTGATGACCAGCGCTTCAAGGCGTTGGGCTACAGCCACCACGGCAGTGGGCTCGCGGCCTACGTCTCGCCAGATGGCTATCACTGGCGCGACCTGACCGGCGAGCCGGTGATCACGAAGGGCGCATTCGATTCACAGAACGTGGCCTTCTGGGACCCGTCACGGGGGCTCTACGTCGACTTCCACAGGAGCGGACGCGATGGCGTTCGCGACATCATGACCGCGACCAGCCGCGACTTCATCAACTGGACCGAGCCGGTCTTTGTCGAGTACGCAGACGATCGAAAGCAGCATATGTACACCAACGGCATTCGGCCGTATTTCCGCGCCCCGCACATCTATATCGGCCTGCCGGCGCGGTTTGTGCCGTCACGAACGAAGATCCCTGAGCACGGCACACCGGGCATCAGCGACGCATTACTGATGAGCAGCCGCGACGGCTATCGCTTCGAGCGCTGGAACGAGGCATTCATCCGACCGGGCCCCGAGCCGGAGGTCTGGACCGATCGGAACAACTACCCGGCGCTGGGCATGGTGCAGACCTCACCCGAGGAGATCTCGCTCTACTGGACGGAGCACTACCGCCATCCGACGATGCGCCTGCGGCGGGGGACGATCCGCACCGACGGCTTTGTGTCGCTGCACAGCGGCGGAGAGGTGGGCGAGGTCCTCACGCGTCCGCTCGTGTTCACCGGCGATCAGCTCGTGGTCAACTATCAGACCTCCGCGATCGGCTGGCTGCGCTTCGAGCTGTGCGAGGAGGATGGCTCACCGATCGATGGCTTCTCGCTGGTGGAGAGCGAGCAGCTGTTCGGCAATGAGATCGCGCATACCGTGACGTGGGCGGGCGATCCGGACGTCTCGGAGCTGGCCGGGCGGCCGGTCCGCCTGCGCGTCCGCATGCAGGACGCCGATCTCTATTCGATCCGCTTCGCGTCCGGCGGAGGTGACTGAACGGGGCACGGCCACTGGGGGGGACATACTGCGTCGGGCGCCGAACCGTGAGATGGCAACAAGATCGGGCCCGGCATGGCCGGGGCCTGATCGACGAGGAGGCGTGGAGGATGAAGATCGGGATTATCGGCACCGGAAACATGGGTCAGGCGCTCACGGCCGCCCTTTCGGACGCAGGCCACGAAGTGATGCTGGGCTCCCGTGACAGGGATCGTGCGACGAAGATGGCGGGGGAGATGGGAGCCGGCGTATGTGGCGGATCGAACGAAGAGGCGGCGCAGTTCTCGCGCCTGTTCATACTGGCGGTTCCGTTCGACGCCTGTGAGGAGGTCCTCTCAAGCTGCGGTTCGCTCGAGGGCAAGGTGATCATCGACGTCACGAACCCGATCGATCCAGAGGCCCTGCGGCTGACGGTCGGTCCTGAGACCTCGGGCGGCGAAGAGGTGGCGAAGCTCGCGCCGGGCGCGAATGTGGTCAAGGCGTTTAACACGGTGCACGCCGAGGTTGTCGAGAACCCGGACTTCGGCGATGACATGCCAACATGCTTTTACTGCGGCGAGGACGAAGAGGCCAAGGAGACGGTGGCCGAGCTGATTGAGGAGTGCGGCCTCGAGCCGATCGACTGCGGCCCCATCCGCGCCTCGCGCTATCTGGAGGCGATGGCGGGACTGATCGTGCAGCTGTCGGTGAACATGGGCTGGGGAGTGCACAACGCATTCTTCTTCGCCGAGCGCTGAGGCGCCGCGTGGTCGAGCGCGCCTGGTGCTACCGATGCCCGCCGGCAGATCACCGGCGGGCGTTATCACCAATGGGCGTCAGAAGCGGACCTTGGGCGATTTTCGCCGATCGCTTGCAGGTGTCGCGTCGCTCGCGTAGAAATCCGCAGCGTGACACGCGGCGTCGGATCATCGCGGCGCCAGCGGGAGCAGACCGTCGATCAGATCGCTTGGCGCATGCCCGGCAGGCAGGCGTACGGCTGCCCCGGGTGGCGCCCGGGAGGGTCATGCGATGGAGCAGATCAATGTCGGTCTCGTGGGCTACAATTTCATGGGGCGAGCGCACTCAAACGCCTACAGGCAGGTATCCTTCTTCTTCCCGGAGCTCAAGGCCGAACCGGTCATGAAGGTCCTCTGTGGGCGGACGAAGGAGCGAGTGGATGCCTGCGCTGAGCAGTTGGGCTGGCAGGAGGCCGTCTACGACGTAGACGATCTGCTGGCGCGCGATGATATCGATCTGGTGGACATCACCGCGCCGAACAACCAGCACGCCGAGCTGGCAATCGCGGCGGCTGAGGCCGGGAAGCATGTGTTCTGCGAGAAGCCGCTTGCGACGAACGTTGAGGACGCGCAGCGGATAGTGGACGCGGTCGAGAAGGCCGGCGTCAGCCACATGCTTTGTCATAACTACCGACGCGCACCGGCAGTCTCTCTGGCGAAGAAGATGATCGAGAATGGCGACCTCGGCGAGATCTACCACTGGCGCTCGCAATACCTGCAGGACTGGCTGCTGTCGCCGGATGTGCCGATGATGTGGCGCGTTCGGAAGGAGATCGCGGGCTCCGGCTCGCTGGGCGACCTGATGGCGCACTCGATCGACCTTGCGCTGTGGATGCTGGGCGACATCGAGACGGTCTCGTGCACGATGGAGACCTTCATCGAGGAGCGGCCGCTCATGGAGTCCTTCGATACCGGGCTGGGCGGCCGGGCAGCGGAGGGCGCTGAGATGGGCACTGTGGACGTGGACGACGGGGTCGTCGCGCTGTGCCGCTTCGCCAACGGCGCTCTGGGCACGATGGAGGCAACCCGTTTCGCCGCGGGACACAAGAACTACAACTGGTTCGAGGTTAACGGGTCGAAGGGCTCGCTGCGCTTCAATCTCGAGCGGATGAACGAGCTCGAGTGGTATGATGCGAGCGATCCCCAGGAGAGCTCGGGCTTCAAGGTGATCCAGGCGACCGAGGACGTGCATCCGTACATGGGCCTGCCGGACGGGGCGGGGCCACGCTACTGGCCGGCCGCGCATATCATCGGCTATGAGCATACGTTCATCAATACGGTCTTCGATCTCTGCCAGGCGCTCGCGGAGGGCGAGCAGCCGTGGCCGAGCTTCCATGACGGTCTGCGGACGCAGAAGGTCCTCGCCGCATGCGAGCGCGCCGCAGAGAGCGAGCGGTGGGAGGACGTGGGCCTGTAGCGAGCACACGCGGAGGCGGAGTGCCGGGATGTTCATCGACGTGGTCATCGCCGCAACAGTGACCGCAGTTGCTCCGGCGGCCGCCCTCGCGCTTCTGCTCGAGCACATTCTGGCGCCCGGCCCCACGGACGCTGAACCGTCGTAGAGGCCGCACGCGGCGGCCCTCTGATCGCGTTAGACGCGTTCGTTGGACGCACGAGGAGCGACTGCCCATGACCGGGACGGCCGTCCTGATTGTGCTCGGATTGATCGTGCTGGTCGGTATTGTATTCGGCGTGATCGCGCCGTGGATCACGCGGCTGGGTAAGCGCCGGCGTGGACCGTCGAGCCGCCGCTGACGGGTGAGCGCGATGCGGGGCGAGACGTGGACACAATGTCCGATCTGCGCGACATTCATGGTGGCCTGGACCACTGTGCACGTCGCGCTTGTCGCCTGCTGGGGCGCGAATCCATACGGCCTCGCCGCGAGCCTGCTGCTCATTGGCGCGGTGCTGCTTGACGTAGTGGCCTTCGCCGCTGTGCTGCCGCTATTCACGCGCGGGCAGGAGCCGTTCGATGAGGAGTTCTTCCGCGGAGGCTCGCGTTCGTCGCGAAGGCGCGAACAGCGGTGAGTCGGTCCGAAGCGGCGTCGGGCGATCAGACCGCATCGGAACAGGACGGCGCGTCCCGGTTGATCTGAGGGCGGAGCACGAGGGGGCGCAAGCGCCCGACAGTGGGAAGGGGGACCAGCGATGAGACAACGGTGGATCCTGGCGCTCATGGTCGTCTGGATCGTGGTGCGTCTGGTCTGGTATATCCCATGGCTGCTCGGTATCGAGCAGCCGTCGCCAGGGACGCTCGCACTGATCATGGGCGCGCTGGACCTGGTCGTGTTCATCGTCGTAGTCGTCGATCTGTTCCGCTCCGCCGTTCCTCACACGTCCGGGGACGGCGAGTGAAGCGCACTATCGATCCAGCCAGATGGTTGGACACAACCTTTCGTGCCGGTACAGAGTTGAGGGAGGAGCAGAACTATGAAGGTTGGAGCGCTTTCCGCCGCATGGAGTGCACAGCCGCTTGAGGAGGTCCTGAAGTACTTCGCCGAGGCCGGACTCGACACGATTGAGATCGGCACCGGCAACTACCCGGGCAACGCCCACTGTGATCCGTTCGAGCTCAAGGGCAGCAAGTCCAAGCGCCAGGACTTCCTCGCGATGATCGCCGACCACGGCCTTGAGATCTCCGCGTTCTCATGCCACGGCAACCCTCTGCATCCGAACAAGAAGATCGCCACGGAGCATCATGATGTCTGGCGCGCGACCTGCGATCTCGCCCAGCAGTGCGAGGTGACCTGCGTTAATGGCTTCTCCGGCCTGCCCGGCGGCGGTCCGGACGATAAGGTTCCGAACTGGATCACCGCGCCGTGGCCTGAGGACCACCTCGAGGCGCTGGAGTACCAGTGGGAGGTCGCGGTCGAGTACTGGAAGCGCGAGAACGATTACGCCGACAAGTGCGGAGTGAACTTCTGCTTTGAGATGCACCCGAACTTCCTCGTCTACAACCCGGAGACGCTGATCAAGCTTCGGGAGCAGTGCGGCGATCGCATGTGCGCGAACTTCGATCCCTCGCACCTGTGGTGGCAGGGCATGGACCCGGCGTCGGCCGTCCGCTGGCTTCAGCAGCACGGCGAGGTCATCCAGCACGTGCATGCCAAGGACGTGGCGATCTACGACTGGAACGCGCGCGTGAACGGCGTGCTCGACACCAAGCACTATGGGGACGAGTTGAATCGCTCGTGGATCTTCCGGACGCTCGGCTACGGGCATGACCAGCTCGAGTGGAACGAGCTGATCTCCACGCTGCGTATGTGCGGCTACGACGGGCCGCTGTCCATCGAGCACGAGGACTCGCTGATGACCGCCAACGAGGGGTTCGAGAAGGCCGTCGCCTTCCTCCAGGAGGTCGTGATCAAGGAGGCGCCGGGCGAGATGACCTGGGCCTGAGGACGCCCTCGGCAGGCGCATGAGGTCCTCTGGCAGCCGTTGTTCGCTGGCTGAGGCAGCGGAGTTCGCCGCTGCCTCAGCCTTTTTAACGCGGCATTCGGGCGCAAGGCATCGAAGTTGCGGCAGTGCAGGTCGATATGTTACAATTCAGCACAAGCGCGTGTCGCGCCACCGGGGGGGAAAGCGCCGTCGCGGGCCCTCCGCGGCGATCACAGCGGGGCAATGCGGTGCTGAACGCGCCGGGACGCTATCCGCTCAGAAGGAGCGAGCTTGATGGCACAGATGATCTACCTTGATGGACAGCTTGTCGAGCGGGATCAGGCGAAGATCTCGGTCTACGATCACGGACTCCTCTACGGGGATGGTGTCTTTGAGGGAATCCGGGCCTACAACGGCCGTGTCTTCCGCCTCGACGAGCACATCAGGCGGCTTGAGCGCTCGGCGCGAGCACTGATGCTCGACATCGGGATGACGCACGAGGAGCTGTGCGAGGCGACCATCGAGACATGTCGCGCTAACGACGTGCGTGACGGCTACATCCGCCTTGTGGTGACGCGTGGGGTGGGCGATCTCGGGCTCGATCCGCGCAAATGCCCTAAGCCATCCGTGATCATAATCGCGGCGAATATCCAGCTCTATCCCGAGGAGCTCTACGAGACCGGCCTGCGGCTGATCACCTGTTCGACCCGGCGGAATTCGCCGGCGAGCCTCGATCCGGGCATCAAGTCGCTCAACTACCTCAATAACATCCTCGCGAAGATCGAGTGCATTCAGGCGGATGTGCCGGAGGGCATCATGCTCACAAACGCGGGCATGGTCTCCGAGTGCACAGGCGACAACATCTTTGTGGTCACTGGCGGCAGGCTGGTAACCCCACCGGTCGAGGCGGGCATCCTCGACGGCATCACGCGGGCGGCCGTCATCGAGCTTGCCGAACAGGAGAACATACTGTGCGTGGAGAAGCTCTTCCCGGTAGCCGAGGTTTACACCGCCGACGAGGTCTTTCTCACCGGCACCGCCGCGGAACTGGTACCCGTTGTGGGTGTTGACGGAAGAGTCATCGGAAATGGTAAACCTGGACCGATGACAAAACGTCTACTGAATCGGTTCCGCGAGCTAACGAGATCGGAAGGGACACCGATCCACGTCTAACGCCTGCTCAGTCCGGATATACATAAGGGTGACCGAACTGCCCGTCGATGCGTCCCGAAACGAAGCGCTCGGAGGGCTGCGGCAGTGGCGAATGCGTGCTGTCGCTGTCAGGATGGGTGGCCGGACGAAGAGACGTCCGGAAGTCGGGGACCGAGATCGATCGCCGGTGGTCCGGACATCTCTACGGTCCCATAGCGTCAGATCGCGCTCATTCGCGCGGTCGACGCCCCTCCTGCGCCGATTGGGCGACACCCGGCAAGATGGCGCATACGCTCATAGTGGCTCATGCGGGGCCTGGCACACACGGCGCACCTCTACGCACAAGGAGCCAAAGCCAGCATGGAACTGTGGCAAAGATTTACACATCGCGCTCGCAAAGCGATCCTCATCGCCCACGATGAGGCCTCGCAGATGCGGATGCATCTTATCGGCACCGAGCACCTGCTGCTTGGTCTGATACGGCTTGGCGAGGGCACCGCTGCCGACATACTTGGGCATCTCAACGTTGACCTCTCGCAGCTGCGCGCTGATCTTCGACGGAGCATCGACATGGGGTCGGAGGATCAGCCATCAAACGACATCTCATTCACGCCCGAGGCGCAGCGCGTTCTTCAGATTGCCTACGCACAGGCTCGCGAGCTTGATGATCAGCACATCGGCACCGAGCACATCCTCCTCGGCCTTGCCCAGGAGGGCCGCGGCGCCGCGTACCGCACGCTTCGCAAGCATAACGTCGATGCTCCGCGCGTCCGCCATGCCATCGTACACCTGGCCAGCGGCGACAGCAGCGAGACCCAGACGCTCGATAACTACAGCCGTGACCTGACGCAACTCGCGCGCGAGAACGCGCTCGACCCGATCGTCGGGCGCGCGCCCGAGCTCGAGCGGGTCATTCAGATTCTGTGCCGCCGCACCAAGAACAACCCCTGTCTGATCGGCGACGCGGGCGTTGGCAAGACCGCGATCGCTGAGGGGCTCGCGCAGCGGATCGCGTCCGGCGACGTACCGGGCCCTCTGAAGGGCCGGCGGCTCGTCGCGCTCGACCTCGCAAGCCTCGTTGCGGGCACCAAGTACCGCGGCGAGTTCGAGGAGCGCATGAAGCGCGTGATGGAGGAGATCCGCGAGTCGCAGGGCCGGATCATCATCTTCATTGACGAGCTGCACACGATCGTCGGGACCGGCGCGGCCGAGGGGGCCATGGACGCGTCCAACATCCTCAAGCCCGCGCTCGCGCGGGGTGAGCTGCAGTGCATCGGCGCCACCACGCCCGACGAGTTCCGCAAGCACGTGGAGAAGTCGCCCTCTCTCGAGCGGCGCTTCCAGGCCGTTCGGGTGGAGGAGCCGAGCCCCGAGGAGACGCTCGACATTCTGTTCGGGATCAGGGCTCGCTACGAGGACTTCCACGAGGTCGACCTCACGGATGATGCTCTGAACGCGGCCGTGGACCTGTCGGCGCGTTACATCACCGACCGCGCGCTGCCCGACAAGGCGATCGACCTGATCGACGAGGCGGGATCGCGCGTGAAGCTGCGCAGCTACCGCGAGCGGTGTCAGGCCACCGCGGTCGATGACGCCCTCGGGGATGGGATCGACTTCGAACACATGGACAGAGGTTTCTCCGTCGCCGGCTATGAGGACGAAAAGCCTGAGGCGTCCTGGCAGGGTGAGGGCCGGCCGGAAGTGCTGCGCCAGGACATCGCCGAGATCGTCTCGACCTGGACCGGCGTGCCCGTCACGCAGCTCTCGCAGGAGGAGTCCGAGCGGCTTCTGAAGATGGAGGACGCCCTGATGGAGCGCGTCGTCGGCCAGGAGGAGGCCATCAGTACCGTGGCGCGGGCGGTCCGCCGCGCACGGGCGGGGGTCAAGGACCCGCGCCGGCCGATCGGCTCGTTCATGTTCCTCGGGCCGACGGGCGTGGGTAAGACGCTGCTCGCGCGCGTGCTCGCGCAATACCTGTTCGGCGACGAAGACGCGATGATCCGCATCGACATGTCCGAGTACATGGAGCGCTTCGCAGTCTCGCGGCTTATCGGCGCACCGCCCGGATACGTCGGCTATGAGGAGGCCGGCCAGCTCTCCGAGGCCGTCCGGCGACGCCCGTACTCGGTTGTGCTTTTCGATGAGATCGAGAAGGCACATCCTGAGGTCTTCAGCATCCTCCTGCAGATCATGGAGGATGGTCGGCTTACCGACGCGCAGGGCCGCACTGTGGACTTCAAGAACGCGGTCATTATCATGACCAGCAATGTCGGCGCCCGCACAATCAGTGATGGCTCGAGGATGGGCTTCACGACCGATCGAGCGCGGCGCACGGCCGAGGAGCATCGCCGGGAGTATGAGCGGATGAAGGCCAAGGTCACTGAGGAGCTGAAGAAGCAGTTCAGCCCCGAGTTCCTCAACCGTGTGGACGATGTGGTCGTGTTCCACTCGCTCACGGCGGAGCAGATCAAGGACATCGTCCAACTCGAGATCGGCTACCTCAACGAGCGCCTGGCCGAGAAGGACCTGCATCTCTCGATCACCGAGGAGGTGGAGGAGGTTCTGGCCGAAAAGGGCTACGATCCGGCCTTTGGGGCCCGCCCGCTGCGCCGGCAGATCCGGGCCATGCTCGAGGACCCGCTTGCCGAGCAAATACTGGCCTGCGAAGCCACCGAAGAGGGCTGTGAGATCGTCGCTGATCTCGACGAAGACGGCGAGATCACCTTCCGCTTCATGGGGGCGGCAATCAGCCCGCATCCGGCCTGAACCGACGTGCATCTGGCAAACGAATGGATCGCCGCCACGCCACATGAGCCTGGCGGCGACCGTTTTTCGTCGTAGCGATGGAGGAACCGCTCACCTGACGGGGAACCTCCAATCTTAGGATTTCATGGACATTCGTACGGAGGGACGGTAGTTTTCGTCACTATCGTGCAGCGCATACTTAACATATCGGCAGGAGAGGGGCGGATGCATGCTCATACGCTGGCTATGGTTTCTGTTCGTTGCCGCGATTACATTCGCATTCGTTCTCGTCGGGCATTGGATCGGCGGCATGGTTGGCGTTCGACTGCTCGGGGAGGACGCCGGTCAGGACATGACGTACTTCCTCGTCGGCCTCAATACCATCTTCGGTCTCATCGGTTTTCTGGTCGGACTCTTTCTGTTCCGTAGGCTCATCGTCTGGCTTCAGCACATGGAGGCAGTGCCACTGCTCGACAAGGCTGCCGCGGTCGTGGGCGTGGTCGTCGGTCTGGCTGTGGCGCTGCTGGCCACGATCCCTTTCTCGTCGCTGGAGTACGGGTTGCCAGTGCAGATCTTCGCCTCCATCATCGGCGCGATCCTCGGTGTGATCTTCGCGATGAGCGCCAAGGAACAGCTCGTGTATGTCTTTCCGGGGCTGGCGCAGCTTGGCAAGAACGTGGACTCCAACCTTCCGCCTGGAACGAAGATGCTCGACACGAACATCATCATAGACGGGCGCATCTACGACATCTGTGCGACCGGTTTCATCGAGGGGCCGATCTGCATCCCCAACTTCATCCTGCAGGAGCTGCGACATATCGCTGACTCGGCAGAGGGCCTCAAGCGCGAGCGAGGCCGACGTGGTCTCGACGTCCTCAACCGGCTGAAAGCCCTCAAAGACACGGACGTTATCATCTACCACGATCCCAATCCGCCGCGCGAGCACATGGAGGTTGACGCCCGTCTGGTGAACCTCGCCGCCCGCACGAACTCGGCGGTTGTCACGAACGATTACTCGGTGAACCGCATTGCCAGCCTCGAGGGCGTGCGCGTGCTCAACGTGAACGAACTGGCCGGTGCGATGCGTCCGACCTTCCTGCCGGGCGAGGAGATCACCGTCACGATCATCAAGGAGGGTAAGGAGCCCGGTCAGGGCGTGGGCTATCTTGACGACGGCACGATGGTCGTGGTGGAGAATGCCTCGCGAATGGTCGGCGAGACCCTCGTTGTGATGGTCACGAGCGTGCTGCAGACCAACGCGGGGAAGATGCTCTTCGCCGAGGTTCAGGGCAAGGCCGAGAACGGCTCAGGCGACGAGGAGAAGTAGATGCGTGTCGGAGCCGTCATTGTCGCGGCCGGAGCGGGAACGCGCTTCGGCGGGGAGCTGCCGAAGGTCTTCGTGCCGCTCGCCGGACGCCCGATGGTCGAGTGGTCGTTGCGGGTCTACGATCGCTGCGGGGCCATTGAGGGCATCGTGCTCGTCGTGGCGGAGGAGCTTCTCGGCCGTGCACGTGATATTGTCGGCGCCGCCGAGCTCGAGAGCGCGGTAACCATCGTGCCCGGCGGCGAGACTCGCCCCGAATCGGTGAGGGCCGGCCTCGAAGCTCTGCGGGATCTTTGTCCGGAGATCGTCTGTGTGCACGATGGCGCGCGCCCCCTGATCGATGAAGCCACCATCCAGCGCTCCATCGCCGTCGCCCGCCGGCACGGTGCGGCGATCGCGGCCGTCCCCGCGACCGACACGATCAAGCGCTGTGACTCGGACGGGCGCATCGAAGCCACCCCGCCCCGGTGCGAGCTTTACCACGCTCAGACCCCGCAGACATTCCGCTACCGTCTGCTGCTCGATGCCTACGAGGCGGCGCGGCGCGAGGGCCTGGACGTAACCGATGACGCCCAGCTTGTCGAACGGCTGGGCCACCCCGTCTACGTGAGTGAGGGAGATCGCGACAACTTCAAGATCACCACACGAGAGGATCACGCACGGGCGGAGTGGCTGCTCGGGCAGCGTAAGGAGCGGGGAGGCGCGACTGAGATGCGTGTCGGCATGGGATATGACGTCCACGCTTTCGCCGAGGAACGTCGCCTGAT
>JALGTR010000350.1 GCA_029821265.1 Candidatus Zipacnadia bacterium | reverse complement strand
CCCCCGCCCCAGAACCCGTCAACCCACGACTGCGGTGCGAGCGGGTCGTCGGCCCACACGGGCGCGGAGTTGACGCTGCTGACCGAGTTCCCATTGCCCGACAGGTCCTTGCAACCCCAGTGCGCGGTGTTGACGGCGGCGGTGGTTGGTCCCATGAGCGGCAGGTACATCTTCAGGTCACTGTCAAAATAGTGGCGCGGCAGCCGCTGTTTGCAGTTGTAGATTCCCGCGATCTGCGGCTGTGCAAGCGCGGCATGGATAAGTACCACTTCTGCCACGCGCCCATCTAATTGCCGAGTGGCCGCACCATAGTCATATACGGTGCCGATAGCTATATCCTCGGTGCTATCGTGAATTGCCGCTGGAATGTCGGTCGTGCTCTGCGCTACCTGATTGCCATTCCGATAGAGAGTTAGGCTGGTGCTGGGCACGAAGACCATCGCGACATGCTGCCATGAGCCGGTCGGCAATGCCTGGCTGTCCGCAATCTGCAGTCCCGCGTCAAATGCACCGTTGTCGCTTATGGCACACAACAACTCGTTGGCCCCCTGTACCCAGATCTCCAGGCTCCAGGCACGCTTATTACCAGCCCCTACCCACTGGCTACAAATACCGCAGTTGCTGATCGACCCGTAGGTATCAACCCACACCCAACACATGGCGGTAAACGCGCCGCTAGGCGTCAGGGACGCCGCATCGGCGATGGTCAGATAGTCATACGCGCCATCTAACTTCACCGCCATGCCCGTACCTCCTCAGCTCGTCGTGTAGCGCAGCGCAACGTTGCGGACTGCTACGATGTAGTGATGATCGGGACGACGTGATGCACCCGCAGTTTATCACTCGCATTGTCCGACCCGTCTGTGCCCTTGCGCCGGAGCTTGATGTAGAGAATGTCGTGCTCCACCGGGCTGTCGTCGTTGACAAGGACATCGTTCAGCGGCTCGTTCTGATCCGCCGCGCTCGGCATCGTCACGGTCTCTGCGTTTGCCGCAGCCCAGGACCTGTTGCCGAGGGCCCCACCGTTCGCCGCCTGTGTGTCCACGTAGACCTCGAAAACCACGTCGCCGCCGTTGGCATCATCCATCGCACCGACACATTCGATTGCCAGCGAGGAGTAGTCTGCGGGAACACGCGGGACGCACTTCAGAACGATGTTACTGTCCACCCCAGGCAGGAAATCGAAGTAGGTATCGCCATCGGCCATCGCGCCCCACGCCGCCTGTGAATCGGCAGCATCGTCATAGCCAGAGGTTGTCACGCCCATGTAGAGAGTGCCCATCAGCGAACCCTCCTCAGCGTCGCCAGCGCCTCAGCGTGCTCGGTTGCGAGTGCAGCAAAAGCATCCGCCAGTGCATCAATCTGCTGCAACTCCAGGATGGTTGGGCCTCGTGCGTACCCCTTCAGTGTTCCGTCGGCGTTGCGGGGTGCCACAGCAATCGCAGCGGCATGTTCCGCCTTGAATGTGCGCCACCGCTGCACATCCCCCGTGAAGTCGCCTATCGCGCGCCCGAACGCCACGACCTCGTTGCGAACCTGTTTACTCTCGGCTAGTGTCATCGTGGATCAGCCTCCTCAGATCATCTCAAGTAACCGCAGGACCAGCTCGCCGGCCGCAAACTCAATCATTTCCATCCGCTACTTCCGCCTATGGCCGGTCTTGCCGCGTCGCCACCTCAACCCCCGACCTCTCCCATAGCGGGGTGCGTATTCAGCAGATCCCACTGGCGGTCCGTGACGCTCTCGCGCTCAATGGGCACGCCGCGCCGCACGATCCCGACGCCGTTGATTCGCGTGGCGGCCAGCGGGCCGACGTACGCGAGCGGGCCGTCGGAGACCGGAGGCATGGGGAAGCCGTGACGGATGCGCTGCACGAGCTCCTCCTTCGTGATCGTCGGCCACTCACTTTTGTCCGCGAGGCCCGCGTCCTTCGCGAACTCCCAGAGGTCGGATTTCTCACAGTCGTCCAGCGTCGTCTCGGCGGTCAGAGCCTGTAGCCGCGCAACGAATGTCGTCTCACTCACCACCATCGCCTCCCTGTCGCTCGGCGCTTCGGTTCCTCATCATGCTCGATCTCGGCGTTCATGACCACGAACACCAGCTCCTCTTTTTTCATGGAGGAGTAGCCCATGACACCGCGCTCCTTCGCGAGCGCGCGCAGCTCGTTGACCGTCATGCTCTCGTAATCCATGACCTCACCTTCCGTAGCGTGGCACTCTGAACGTTCCTGTCAGATTCGTCGGCGGGATGTAGGCCGCGCCCGCGTCCACGGGGTCAGACGGACGGCGATATCGCATCGAAGTGCCGAGGTGGAGTGTGGGGATAATAGCG
>JALGTR010000112.1:12682-16253 GCA_029821265.1 Candidatus Zipacnadia bacterium | reverse complement strand
TGTGGTCGCGCCCGAGAAGCCGCTGTTCTGCTGCAGATTGAGGTTGAAGTTCGAGGTGAGGTTCTGTGCGATCTCCCAGCTGTCGCGCGCGCGACCGCTGATCGCGCGCTCCTCGGGCTGGAAGAAGACGGACGCGCTGCCGGAGTGCGCTCCCAGCCGGTAGTAGTGATCGAGGCCAAAGCCGACGCCTCGGTTCTCCGTCACATGCAGCTTCAGATAGCTGTTGGCCGTGCTGTTGGTCAGATACAGGTAGGCCAGCTTCAGGTAGTAGCCCTCGACGGTGTTCTGCCCGAACTCCGGGAAGAAGCGGTTGTTCGGCGAGGTCTGCGACAGGACGAGGTCCCACGGATAGCGCAGGATACGGTTGCCGAGGATCCGCAGTTCCGGCCGCTCGAGCACGACTTTGTCATCGCCAATCAGCCGAATCCGGCGCGATACAAGCCCATAGTGCGGCTCTTCGAGGTCGCAGCTTGTGGCAACACCGTTCGTCGCGGTGATAACCTCGTCAGCTTCGGCCCCGGAGATGCTCTCGGCGTGAACGAAGATCGGCTCGGCGACACCGCGCTCGAAGAAGTCCGGCTCGAGTGTCGTCCGGCCGCCGACGATCTCCCATTCCTCGGTCTCGAGGTTCAGTCTGATGAGTTCGGCCGTCGTCTGAATGTCGTCGCGCGTAATGACGACGTTCCCGTGGAACATCGCGATCTCGCCGTTCTCGTCGATCTCCGCCTCGTCGGCGGTGACGACGATATCCCGGTATCTTACCACCACGTTGCCCTTCGCGATCGTCACGCCGGACTGATAGTACACCTCATCCGCGTCGATCAGGACTCGCTCCTCGTCGGGCTCGCCCCTCCAGGTGTCGTCGGGCGCGGGCCCGGTCCCGTCGCCCGTCAGCTCACCCGGCTCGGCTGCCGCATCAGGGCCGGTGGTCTCCTCAGTGGGCTGCCTACTCGGCTCGGGGGGGCCTTCGGGTGGAGCATCAGAGGCATCGGGGGCCGCCGGCTCCCGATTCTGTGGTGGCGCCTCGTTTCCATCCGGAACCGTCGTCCGGGCTTCGGGATTCGGCGCGTCGGCGTCTTCGGCCGCCACCTGTGCGAACGTGCCGCGAGCCCCGTCAGCCGGGGAATCGGCGATGGCCGGCGCCAGAGCCGCCGCCACGAGCATCGCGCAACCGACTGCGCACAGAAGCGACCTCATCGCTCTCTCCCGGGAGCGCTCATCGCAGCATTCGCACGCCCAGAGCCGCCAGCACCAGCAGGACCACGTTCTGTCCCCACGCCGCGACCGCCACGGGCAGGGCCCCGCCTTCGCCGAGCGCGCGCGTCCAGATCATCAGCAGGAAGTACCCGAATGTGATCACCATTGCGGCTGCGACGCCCACCAGCGACTGCCCGCGCGCGAAACGCAGCGTCACAGGTCCGGCCAGCGCGGCGAACACGAGGCATGAGGCCGCCATCGCCAGCCGGGAGTGGAGTTCCATGGCGTACGATCTGGCCGAGCCTGGAGCAGTCTCCTCCCGTTGTCGGATCTCGCTGGCGAGCTGGCGGATGGGCATCTCCGCGAGCCCGAGCGGTCCCGACACCCCGGGGGCTGTCGAGCCGACGCGGCGCAGATCCACGGTCACGCTCGAGCTGCGAAGCGTCGTAACACCGCGCCCGTCGAAGTAATACAGCCGCGCGCTGAGCGGATAGAGCTGATCGCCGCGGAAGACCGCCCGTGGCGAGACGCTGACCATCGGCCAATCCCCGCTGAGGTTCTGGAACAGCATCACGTCGCGCAGCTCATCGGGCCGAGGGCTGCGCTCGCCGACGTACACCGTGATGCCCTCGCCCGTGTCGGTGAACTTACCCGGCTCAAAGGCGAGCGACTGCTCGCGCAGGACCATCTCGCGGATCAGCATCTCCGCCTCGCGTTTTGACCACGGCACGGCCTGCTCGCTGATGGCGAGCGTCGCGATGCTGGCCATCAGCCCCAGCGCCCACATCGGCGCCAGAACCCGCCACAGGCTCATCCCGCCGGCGCGCATCGCGACGATCTCCCGATCCGACGCCAGGCGGTTGACCGCCAGCGAGCAGCCCATCAGAACGGCGACCGGCAGCGCCATCACCGACGCGCCGGGCACCTGCAGCGCCACAAAGCGCAGAACCGACGGCAGAGGCACTCCGTGCTCGACGATCACCTCGACGACCGTAAAGAGCATGTGCCCGGTGATCAGCACGATGAATGCCAGCAGGGCAACGAGAAACGGGCCCAGCGCTTCACCAAGAATGTACCGGTCTGCCGTCTTCATGGGATTAGATTGGCGCTCCGGTAGATCATTTGAGTCTCAACGGTCCGTGCATGTTCCCGGCGCGTGACAGTCCACCAAATGTAACGAATTCGGCACAGACACCGTTGCGACCTCTGCGGCAGGCACTCGGCTGACGACGGCGAACTGTCCCCTGCATGCCAACACACGCCCCAGAGGAATCCGTATGACATCGAAAGAGCGCGTGATGACCGCACTCAACTTCCGCGAGCCTGATCGCGTCCCGATCGCACCGCTGGCATTCTGGCCGGAGTTCCGCGAAGCCTGGCGCGAGGAGACGGGATCGGAGCAACCCATCGACGACCACTTCCTCGTGGACATCTGGATCGCGGTGGGCAACGAGACGCCGTGGCCGTCGCTCGCCGGCGAGATCGGCACCGAGGGGGATTACGTCTTCCGGCGTGACGGCTGGGGTCAAATCCAGCGGCTTCGCGAGGGCGCCTCGTTCTTCGAGCAGACGCAGGTCGCCTACCGGGAGGATGGCTCTCTGCGCTACGACGAGTTCGAGTCTCCACAGATGCAGAGCCGCTACGCATCGGTTGACGCGGTCATCGATGACCGTAAGGCCAGCTACGCCGTGTTCGCCAAGGTTGGCGGCCCGTTCATCCGCACCGGCTTCATGCGCGGCGAGCAGCAGTGGCTGATGGACCTTGCGGCCGATCCGCAGATGGCCGCTGAGATGGCCATGCGCACCGCCCTGCACATCACACAGATCGGTCTCGAGGAGCTGCGGCGCTGGGACCTCTACGACACCGGGATCTGGGTCTTCGATGACATGGCGGCCACGAAGGGGCCGATGTTCTCGCCCGCAACGGCCGAGCGCGTGCTCGCTCCCGCCTGGAGCCACATGGTGGACAGCTTCAAGGACGCCGGCGCCGAGAAGGTCATCCTGCACAGCGACGGCAACATCGGGCCTCTGCTTGACCTGTTCATCGATATCGGCTTCGACGGCATCAACCCCGTCGAGTATCACACGGGACTGAAGCCCCTCGAACTCCGGGAACGGTACGGTGATCGTCTGGCACTCCTCGGCGGCCTCGACAACGCGATCATCCTGCCCCGAGGCGACGGCGAAGAGGTGCGCCGCCACGTCCTCGAGGTCCTGTCCGCCGGACACGGCGGCGGCCTCGTGCTCGGGACACACTCGGTGGGGCCAGACATCTCAGTCGGGACCATGGAGCTGGTCCGCAAGCTGATCCTTGAGCACGGTCACTACCCTCTCGACCTGCCCGACGTTCCGCGTTGACATGCCGCAGGCATGGT
>JALGTR010000112.1:0-12676 GCA_029821265.1 Candidatus Zipacnadia bacterium | reverse complement strand
CTGTCCGAAGAGGGTGCATCCATAAGCGAGCTGCGAGTGTTACGGCCGTTGCGCGGGGTTCTCTGGCTGGCAGCAGGCATGCTGCTTGGGGCCGCGCTCGCGACATGGCTGCTCGAAGGGTCGGCAAGCCCGGCCCCGGCGCGCCACACGCTGTTCGTCAGCGGCAGCGGCTCGAAGTACCACGCAGCGCGACAAGTGCGGAGCACTCGCGCATTCTGAGGACGTGACCGAGACGACGATCGCCGAGGCCGAGGAACGCGGCTATGAGCCGCACGGCCTCTGTCACTGATTTCGCCGTCCGTGCGGCTACTCGCGGTCGCAGATCAGCTCGCCGCCGACCCCCACGTTCTCGGCCTCATTCTCGCGTATCAGGACCACGTACGCGCTCCGTGGCAGGCCGTAGGCATTCGCCAGCGCATCGGTGATCTCACGGCATAGCTGGCGCTTTTTCTCGACGTCCAGATGCCCTCCATCGACGGTCACGACAGGCATATTGCACCTCCTCACTCGCCTCTCGGGATAACCATGCAAAACGAGCTGCCCTCGCCGACCTTGCTCTCGACGCTCACCTCGCCACCATGTGCCTCCACCGCCATCTTGACGAAGGCGAGCCCCAGCCCGGTTCCCTGTTTCTTGCGCCCCTCATTGAGTTGAGAGAACTTGCGGAACAGAAGCTTCTGTTCCTCCTTGCTGATGCCAGGGCCAGTATCATGCACGCACAGGCGCACTGCGCCGTCGCTGCTGGCCGCCTCGACACGAACCTCCCCGCCCTCCGGCGTGAACTTCACTGCGTTGCCCAGCAGGTTGATGACCGCTCGCTTGATCATCCCGCGGTCAGCCGAGAGGGTCAGGCCATCCTCAACCTGCATCGAAAGCTCCAGCCCCTGTTCCTCCGCGAGGTGATCGACGCGCTCGAGACACTCATCAATGAGCCCCTTGACGTCGAACTCCTCTCTTTTCGGCTCCAGCTCTCCGGCCTCCATCTTGGAGATGTCCAGCAGGTTCGAGATCATGTCCGAGAGATCCTGGCCCGCGTTGATCGCCTCGGGGATAAACTCGCGCGCCAGCTCCTCGTCATAGTCGGCGCCCTCAACGGTCTGCAGGCCGGCGATGATGTTCGTCAGGGGGGTGCGCATATCGTGCACGATCATGTGCGTCAGGTCGTCGCGCATCTTCTCGAGTTCCCTGAGGTCCTCGTAGGCCTGTCTCAGCTCCCCGGCGCGCTCCTCGAGCTCCTCGTACAGACCACGGGCGTCAGCGAGCGCCCTGACCCGTGCCAGCAACTCGTGATCGCGGATCGGCTTGGTGATGACATCGGACGCGCCTGCCCTGAGGGCCTGCACTTCGTCCGCCGCGTCATAGGCGGCCGTCATGATGATTACCGGGCATGGGCCGTCCATCCCTTCCCGGATCTCGCTCGCGAGGTCGTAGCCGCTCCGATGCCTGAGCACGGCGTCGATGATCGTCAGGTCCGGGCACTGCCTGCGGAACGCCTCGATTGCGTTCTCGGGGCCGGTGACCTGCACCGTGTACCCGGCCTCTCTGAGCACATCGATGATCCGTCGATCGACCTCGGGCGTGTCGGTCACCACCATGGTCTCCTCGCCGGCCCCGGGCCGGGCGAGGTCCTCGTGGGCCAGATCGTCCTCCGAAGGCGCCGGGATCTCGTCGGTCTCGGCATCTCCGGCCCCGCGCCATAGAACCGTCGGGAAATCGGTGCGCTCGCGGCCCTCCCTGTTGGGATAGCCCAGCGGAACGAGGCCGATCAGTCGATGGTGGGGGAGACCGAGACAGTGGGCCAGCTCGTTCGCGAGATAGATCGCCCCCGTCATGTAACAGGTGGCGATTCCGTGCCCGTGGGCGGCCAGCATGAGGTTCTCGACCGCACATGCCGCGGAGGCAACGGCAAGCTCCGGGCCCTCACGGCCTACTGCTGTGAAGACGGCGACCAGGATGGGAGCCTCATCGATCACCGGAACGAGCGACCGGGCGTAGGAGAGTGTGCGCCGGGAGGGCCCTTCGGCCATGACCTCGACGACCTCGCCCAGCCGTTCGTCGAGGAACCGCACAATCTGCTCCTTCGGCTCCCCTCCGAGCACCACCAGTACGCGTTCGTCTCTCCGTGTGCCGTACGGGGCCCATCGGGCGGCGTCGACAATCTCCTCGAGGATATCGTCGGGGATCGCATCTGGCCGAAAGCTCCTGATGCTGCGGCGCCCTCGTATGGCCTCCAGGATCTGCACCTGCCTCACCCCTCACGCCATTGCACCAGCGATCGCCCTGCGTCGCGGGCTTCCGCCAGGGCATCCGGGTGATCGCTGATTGCGCCCTTCGCGTCCACGCATCCGCGCGTGACCTCACGGCGTTCAAAGATCTCCAGCGTCCAGTACCACGCCCTCAGCACCCGCCGGGCGCCGCCGAACATGTCATCGAAATCCGCTCCGCCCACTGAGAGAAACAGCCCCGCGCGCTCTCTGCTCGCGCGAGAGACCGAGCGACCGAGGTGACGGATCGCCCACAGCGGCTGGCAGCGATCGATCATCGTTTTCGCCTGGGCGGTCAGTCCCATGAAGAACAGGGGCGAGGCGATGATGACGCGGTCGGCGGTTCGCAGCGGATCATACAGTCGCTGCATGTCATCCTCGATCACGCAGCGCCCTGCCCCGCCGATGCAGCCGCCGCAGTGCCTGCACCCGGTGATCGTCATCGCACGCAGGTCGAAGCGCTCCACCCGCGCCCCCGCCTCCTCCGCTCCTGCGATGGCATGCTCCAGAAGCGTGTCGGTGTTTCCATGTACTCGGGGGCTGCACGCGAATGCAATGACCTGCACCGGATTGTTCATCGCCCTCTCGCCCATCACGCCTCTCTCGGTGGTCTTCGACAGCCAGCATCCTCGGACCTCGCGCAGCGGCGTGGTCCGGCGCCGGGCGCGGGCGAGTAGCGCCTCGTGCCGCCCGGGCGGCTACCCTCGTCCGGGCACTCAGAGCCGGAATAGCTTCTTCGCGTTCAGGCCCAGCATCAGCCGCTTGTCGTCGTCGGAGACGTGCGCGCAGAGCATCCTACCCAGACCCGGGCGAGGGTCGATGAACGGGTTGTCGGTCCCCCAGAGGATTCGCTCCGCGCCGACGCGATCCACCATGCGCTCGAGAGCGCCGTAGAACAGACGGGAGCCGGTCAGGTCGAGGTACACGCGGTCGAACTCCTCGGCCAGCGCGCAGGCGTTGTCGATGACCTGCCAGCCGCTTGAGGAGTGGGCGTTGACGAATCTGATATTCGGGTAGCGCTCGGCGAGAGTGCCGACGACCTTCATCGGCCCGCCGGGGCCGTTCCACGCGTGGGAGAGGATGGGGATCGCGTGTTCGTCGGCGTACTCATATGCTGGCGTATACCCCTCGTTCATGCAGTCAGTCGAGTGCAGCGAGGAGTGAAACTTGAAGCCGACGATCCCTCCGGCCTCATGGTAGCTGTTGATCTCGGCCTCGATCTCCTCGCGCGGGTAGTTGGGGTTGATGGTGATGAACGGCACGATCCGGCCCGGAAACTCGCGCGCGGCCTCGGCGACCTGGCGGTTTCCCTCCCGGTAGTCGCAGGTGACGGCGATGTGCGGGCTCGCGATCGACACATCGATCCCCAGGCGGTCCATCACACTAACCATCGCTGCCGCTGAGCCGTCCTCGTGCACCATGAAGTTAAAGTATGGGCCCATGTGCGCGTGGGCATCCACGATGTATGCGTCATCGACCGGCCGTCCGGTCAGCGCGTAGTCCTTCAGGTGCATGCTCACTCCTCCTCGCCCAGCAGCCGCAGCAGATTCCCACCAGCGATCGCCCGCCGGTCCGCCTCTGGCAGCTCCGCGTAGGCTATCAGCGCCATGGGGCCTCCGGCCTCCAGCTCCGGGAGGTTCGTGCCGAAGACGAGGCGCTGCGGCCCGAAGCGCTCAGCCAGTCTCTCGACCCCGAGGAAGACGCCGTAGGTATTTGCCTCGAGGTGGAAGTTCTCGCATCGCTCCATGAGCGGGTAGACCCAGCGATCGACGCGATAGTACATGTTCAGCAGGATCACCGGCATGTCAGGATGCGCCTGCAGCATCGCGGCCAGGCTTTCCCAGTCGAGCTCCCCAACGTCGACGAGGACGGGCACGCGCTGGCTCTCCAGCGCTTCAAAGAGCGCCCCGGCGCACCAGTCGTGCACCGACCAGTTGTGTTTGGCGGGAAAGATGCGCACTGCGCCGCGGCTTTCGCGCACCGCTCTCGCGAAATCCCGCGGTGGCGCAAGCTCCCTCGTCGCGTGCGGCAGCGCCACGTAGCAGGGCCACATGCGATCGCTGTTCGCCGTCTCCCGGAGCACGCGCTCGTTTCCGTGCGCGGGCGACCACTCCCACGACCACGCGTGGTAGACCAGCCCGCCTTCGATGCCCACATCATCCCAGGCGGCGAGCAGGTCCTCCGACGTCCAGAACTGCTCGGGCTGCGGGTTGCTCCACCGCCCGATCCGCGCATTACAGTCTATCCACCGCATTCCAGCGGTGGGCTCTGCACCCATCTTTGCTCATCCCTTCTCGTGCCGAGCATCCGCGCCGCCACCTCGCTTCCCCACCGTGTCGGTGCTCACCTTCGTCGGCAGGTCTGCGCCCTGCCGCGCGGAAGATGAACCTCTCCGTATTCCACGAGGGAGGTGCGATGTGAGCGACGAGCCGCGGCAGGATCTGAGGGAACGCACGACCGCCACCAGGCGGATCTACGAGGGCAGGATCGTCGGGTTGCGCATCGATGAGGTGCGGCTGCCTGACGGTGGAAAGTCAACTCGCGAGATCGTGGAGCATCGGGGCGCCGTGGCGGCGGTACCAGTCGATAGCGATGGTCGGGTGCTCATGGTGCGTCAATGGCGCCATCCGGCGGAGGAGGTGCTGCTTGAGATCCCGGCGGGAACGCTTGAGGAAGGCGAGACGCCGGAGGAGACGCTCCGTCGCGAACTGGTCGAGGAGATCGGCCATCGCGCCCGACGGGTCGAACACCTCGCGGATCTCTACACCGCTCCGGGCTACAGCACCGAGCTGATCGGGATCTACCTCGCAACCGAGCTTGAGCCCATGGACGGAGAGGCCGACGCGGACGAGAACATCGAGGTCGTGCCGATTCCGCTGGAGGAGGCGGTTGAGCGCTGTCGCTCCGGGCAGGTGCGGGACGCAAAGACCGTCGCAGGGCTGCTTTTGGCCGCGAGCGTTCGCTGAGCGCTGTCGAAACATCCCGGCACCGGGACTGTCTGTTCTAAGGCAGTCCTGGCACCATACTGATCCTGGAGTGAGCCCGGTGCAGCACGTATCATCACACGCGCGGCGACTGATCGTTTGCCTCTGGGCGTGTGCAGTTCTGATGGCCGTTCAGGCCACCGCGGAGCCCGGCGTTCCCGAGCGTTCTACAGTCGCCATCGCGCGAGCCGAACGCATCCTGGCGCCTGAGGGACCGCTGACGCCCTACGTCTACCCCGAGGGCAAGGTCGAGTACCGCATCGCGAAGCGTCTGCTGGACGAGGCCGTCGCCGCCGCCGTCGGCGCCGAGGACGCCGAGAGCGCCTGGCGCGAGCTCATCAATCCCAACGATCGCGTGGGTATCCAGATCGACGTGGGGCCGCTGCCGGTGCATGATGAGGTCCTGGAGGCGGTTATCCTCAGCGTGATGGCGGCCGGCGTCCCGCTGCGCCACATCGTGATCTACGCGGGCGAGGAGGCGGCTTTGTTCCGCGCGGGCTTCGATATCAGCGGCCGCACGCCCGGAGCGACGGTCATGGCGGCCGACGTCGAGGGATATCGGCGCGGCACCAGCCGGATCGTGCTGGATCACACGACGAAGATCATTAGCGTAGCCCGCCTGCGGGTGGACAACCGGGTGGGAATGCACGCCGCGATCGCCAACTGCCTCTCATCGGTGCCGAACGTTGACCGTGAACGTCTGCGCCGCAATCCGGAGATGCTCGCGGAGGCGGCGGCCAATGCGAGCCTGCGGCGCTCGGCGGTGCTTCACGTCATCGACGCGTTGCGTCCCGGATGGGCCTACGACGGCGAGGACGGGTCACTGCAGACCTGGCTTTATCGGGGACTGATCGTCTCCGAGGACCCGGTGGCCGCGGACACCGTCGCACATGCGATACTGCTTGAGAAGGTCCGGGAGGAGACAGGAGCCGATCAGCTGGAGCCCCCCGTGCTCTATCTCGAACCCGCGGCCTCCGAGTTTCGCCTCGGAAATGCCGACCCGGAGAGGATCGACACGATCTGCATCGGCCCGTGACGGTGTGGGGCTGCGGCAGGCTCTTCGATAGCCTGCGCAGCGTCCCTGCGTGCGCTCTGAGCGGTCTCGCCGTCACCTGCGGCGGGGCCTTCAGCAGGTCCCCGGGCTGGTCGGGATGCTGCAGGAGCCAGGCGTCCCCTCGACGAAGGGGTCTGCTCCTCATCCCAGTCTCCGCGTACGGATGGTTTCATCGATGTCACAGCCGGATGCTTCCTCGCGAATCAACCCGCGGCTACTGCCCCTCGCGGCACTTGTAGTTGGGCACGCCGTCACCGATGCATGTATCAACTTCATCCCGCCGTTGTGGCCGGAGTTCGAGGCGAAGCTCGGCCTCACGGCCACGCATATCGGCATCCTGACCGGCCTCGTATCGATCACCACCAACTTCGGCCAGCCGCTCTTCGGCTATCTCGGCGATCGCTTCCGGATACAGCACATGGTCGCGGTCGGCCCTCTGATCGTGGGCCTGTTCATCGGGCTGATGGGAATACCGGAAAGCGCCGTCACCTTCGGCGTCCTCTACGTCATAGCCGGGATCGGCACCGCGCTGTTCCATCCGCAGGGCGCCACGCTCGCCGGGCGCGTCTCAGGCGCGCGCCGGGGCCTTGGGATGGCGAGTTTCTCTGCGGGTGGCGCTATCGGCTACGGGGCAGGCACGATCGTGGGCGTCCTGCTGTATGAACGCTTCGGCTGGCCGGGGCTGTTCGGCGCAACGATCATGGGCGGGCTCACGGGCGCGCTCCTGTGGTCCGTGCACCCCGAGCGGCGCTACCCTGACACCTCCACCGAGCCGATGCGTCTGCGCCGTGACGTCCTGCCACACCTCAACAGGGTTGGGGTGCTCTTCTCGGTCGTATCCCTGCGCGCCGCCGTCATCATCGTCTTCAACACCTACATCTCACTGCTGGTCGTGGGAGAGTGGGGCGAATCGCCACGCATCGGGGCCTATCTGCTCTCAGCGATGATCGTCGCGGGCGGGGTGGGCAACTTCGTCGGCGGTTGGGTTTCCGACCACATAGGTCGGCGCTTCGTCACGGTCGCCTCGTTGCTGGCATGCGCGCCGCTGTTCTGGCTCTTTCTGCGCCTCGGGCTGCCTGCAGGGTACTGGCTGTTGCCCGCCGCGGGCTTCCTGGCGCAGGCCGCGGTCTCTGTGAACATCGTCCAGGGCCAGGAGATGATTCCCGGGGCGCAGGGGGTCGCGTCATCGCTCACGATGGGCGCGGCATGGGGAGTCGGTGGCCTCACGATGCCCCTCGCGGGCGCCGCGGCCGATGCATTCGGCCTGCCGCTGACGCTGGGCATCATGGCCTGGGTTCCCGTCATCGCGGGCATCCTGGCCATCTGGGTGCCATCGACCGCGGACCTGTGACGAGACAGGCGAGGTCCGGTCAGCCACAAGACAGCAGCACCGGGCGATGGCGACCGCCCGGTGCTGTTTGCTGTCCACACACTTCCAGGGTTAATCGAGCTTGTAACCGTACGTGTTGAAGCCGTCGATGATCACGCTTCGAGAGTACCATTTCGCGTGGCCGTCCTGGAAGCTAACGTTCTGGCCATCATTGTGCAGGTAATGCCCGTAGCTGTTCATCCACGGCCAGTAGCAGTAGCGCCCGCGGTTGAGCTCAGACATGATCGCAACGCGAGACGGATCATACTGATGCGACAGGGTGTAGAACGTGGGAATGCTCCCGGTAGGCTCGTAGGAGCTGCTGCTCCACCGCTGGAAGACGTAGTAGTTCCAGCCGTAGTCGCAGGTGACCGTGACGCCGTTGTGCCATGCGGCCGTGTTGTGCGCCCCGGCGCTGGGGCACAGGAAGATCTGCTGATTCTTGACGTACGGGCTCAGAAGTGTCCAGGTCGTGGGGCCGCCGTGCGAGATCCCATCATCGTAGCCCGCGATCGGGATGTCCCAATAGATGGGGAACTGGTCGTCGTAGTCGGTTGCGTACATGTTTGCCGCGAGGCCGAGCTGCTTGAGGTTGGACAAACAACTCGTCTGGCGTGCCTTCTCACGCGCACGGGCAAACACCGGGAACAGGATTGCGGCCAGAATCGCAATAATAGCGATCACGACCAGCAACTCGATCAGCGTGAAACCTTGTCTGCGCATCGCACGAACCTCCATATAGATAGTGTCGGGATCAGAGGAGAATTCATTATAGAGCATTCATATGACAGCTACCAGTTTACGCGAGGTCATTCACGAAGAATTAACAAGCGGTCTCCTGTTGGGCCCTTTGGGCCGCCTGCGGGGAGGAGCCAATTCCGCGCGCGCGAAATGTCACCGGCCGAGGCAACGACGCGGCCATGGGAGGCCCGAGGGATGAGTGCCCGCCGACCCAACGTGATCCTCGTGATAACCGACGATCAGGGCTACGGGGATCTGGGCTGTAACGGAAACCCCTGGATCCAGACGCCAAATCTCGACGAGTTCTACCTCTCATCGACGCGCTGTGAGGATTTCCACGTCTCGCCCCTGTGCACACCGACGCGAGGAGCGATCATGTCCGGGCGCAACCCACTCCGCAACGGCGCCTGGGCGACCTGCTGGGGCCGCTCGATCCTGCGCGCCGACGAGACGACGATGGCCGATGTGTTCACGCACAACGGATATCGCACGGGCATGTTCGGCAAGTGGCACCTCGGCGATAACTACCCCTATCGCCCGCAGGACCGGGGCTTCGAGACCGTCGTCGCACATCGGGGCGGCGGCGTGGGGCAGACCCCGGACTTCTGGGGCAACAACTACTTCAATGACACCTACTTCCACAACGGACGACCCGTCGCGCACGAGGGCTACTGCACGGACATCTGGTTCGACGAGGCCATGGCATTCATCGAGGAGAGCCGCGACGAGCCATTCTTCTGCTACCTCGCGACAAATGCCCCGCATTCGCCATACCTGGTGGCTGATCAGTACGCGGACCTCTACCGCGGCAACCCCGAGATCCCCGAGCCGGAGTTCTACGGGATGATCACGAACATCGACGAGAACTGGGGGCGGCTGACGAACCTGCTCGATGCCCTGCAGCTTGCGGAGAACACGATACTCATCTTCATGACCGACAACGGCTCCTCCGGCGGCTTCGACCCCAACACCGGCGCGGGCTACAACGCGGGGATGCGCGGGAAGAAGGGCTCGTACTACGATGGCGGACATCGAGTGCCGTTCTTTATCCGTTGGCCGGCCGGCGGTATCCTGGGCGGCCGCGACGTCGATCAGCTCGTGACGCATCTCGACCTGCTGCCGACCTTCTGCGAACTGTGCGAACTCAACGAGCCGGACCACAACCCGTGGGATGGCATCTCGGTCGCACCGCTGCTGCGCGGCGACTGGATGGACGTTCCGCGGCGCCACCTCATCCAGCAGTACCGACAGAACACGAACCCGCCGCAGATGTGGGAGAACTGCGTCATGACGCGCGACTGGCGGCTCATCGGCGGCGAGGAGCTCTATTACATGCCCGCTGATCCGGGGCAGCGCAATGACGTCGCCGAGCGCTACCCGGACGTGGTCAGGCGGCTGCGCCACGCCCACGAGGATTTCTGGGCCGAGGTCCGGCCGCGGCTGGACGAGTACTGCCCGATCAGCCTCGGCGCGGACGAGGAGAACCCGACGCGGCTGAACGCGATGGACGTGATGGGCGACGTCGCATGGAACCAGGGGCACATCAAAGCCGCGCAGCGGTCAACCGGGCGCTGGGCGGTGAAGATCGAGCGGGCCGGTCGCTACCGCTTCGAGCTGCAGCGCTGGCCGAGGGAGATCGGCGTTGCGATCGACGCGGAGCTGCCCGACGAACACGCCGAGATCGCGCCCTTCGGCAACGCTCCGGAGGGGGGCAATGGCACGCGCATCGCGCCCCGGCGCGCGCGGATCGCCGTCGGCAACTTCGAGGCGACTGCAGACGTGCCGCCCGGTGCCGAGCGGGTGAGCTTCGAGGCCCACCTGCAGCCGGGCGAGACGCAGCTTGACGCATGGTTCATCGACGCCGACGGCAGCGAGCGCGGGGCGTACTACGTATATGTGACCCGCGAGTGATGCGCCGTCGGGTTGGAGGGTGGGCCCGGATCACTTCACGTCGATGACGTAGGTGTGCGCCCCGTAGCCGGGATTGTCGCGGTGCCCTTCGGCCATGTAGCGGCTCAGATAGACGAGTATGTGGCCGTCGTGCGGGTCCTCCAGCACCTTGAAGTTCGAGAGCTGCAGCTCCGGGGGATCGTCCGGGCCGCGATCGTCGATGATCGTGACGGTCTCCCTGCGCAGGCCCAGGGTCTCTTCGTCGAGCTCCGCTATGATCAGCGGATAGCGCGGCGCATTGCCCTGCGGGAGCGTCCGCGCGATATTCCCGATCCAGTAGACCTTCCCGGTCTCAGAGGAGCGTGTGAACGCCGAGCACGCTGACGGTGACATGAAGCGTTCGCCATCTGCGTAGGTGAAGACCTCCGGATCGCTCCACGTGCGGCCGTAGTCCGTGCTCAGCGAGCGCCACTTGACCGCAGGCATATCGCCCCAGGGGTCGGGCGCGTTGGAGCCGCGCAGGACCATCAGCACGTGGCCCGGCTGGCTCAGTTCGATGACCGCCGCCTCCGAGAAGCCCCGGGCCGACTTGCGCTCCGAGATCTCTACGGGCTCGCTGGTGGTCCAGATGATGTCGTCGCCCGCCTCGTTCCAGCGCCCAATGGCGCACGCCACGTAGCCGAAGGTGTAGGCGTTGAGCGGGTTGTAGTAGTTTCCGGCCTCGTCGATCGGCGCGTAGTAAAATGGCAGCAGGATCTCGCCGCTACTTAGTTTCAGCAGCGGGGGGATCGAGGCGTAGCAGAACCCGTTCCTGCCGATCCACACATATGGGTTCGGATGCGCCGGCGTGAAGCCCTCGCGTTCGTCCACGAGTGGCTTGAGGTCGGTCCACGTCTGCCCACCATCGGTCGTTACGCGATACCAGACCTTGTAGTCCACGTAGCCGGTGGCGGTATCGCCCACTCCGCGTGTGAGCATGGCGATCCCCACGCCCCGCCGGTCGTCGTAGCTCAGGGCCTGCACGTCCGGGTAGACATTCTGCGTCACGGGCCCGCCGACGTCCTCATAGTGGTAGAACGGCGCTTCGATCTGCCGTGGCTCCTCGCTGATCTGCGCGCTCAGCCTGCGCCAGAGATCCGGCAGCGCCTCGTCCCAGCTCTCTCCGCCCTTCTCGCGGCGCAGTACGGTGATGCCCTCGTATGGTGGCGTCTCGCCAAGGCCCTTCACGGTGATCAATCCCTCCGCAACCGGCGCCTCAACGCTCCCGGGCCACGTCCCGCCCGGTGCGAATGCGCCCTCGGTGGTCATCGCGATGTAGTCCCACTGGCAGCGGAGCGAGATATCCTCACCCGCGGTGATCGGCCCCACCAGCAGTTGCTGTCCGCCGCCGTACGGGCGCGTCTTTAGCCGCAACGGTCCCGCAACCAGCTCCCCATCGAGCCACACCCGCAGCAGCCCCCGGGCCACCGCCATACGCAGCGCGCGGAAATCGCCGGTGAGGTCGGCCGGAACCGGCTCCTCATCGCCGCTCGCGTTGTAGACGACCAGGGCGCGCTGCGACGCATCATACATCAGCGCTACGATATGCATCAGACCCGGCTCGCCCGCTGGCCACCGCAGGTAGGCAATCGTCTCGTACGCGGCACGCGGCGCCACACCCTCGACGTGCCTGAATGCGGTCTCGAGCGTCCACTGGCCGTCCCTGAGATCGATACCCATCTGCGGCAGACTGACCTCAAGCGGGATGCCGCGGTCGCCGTCGGGGCGATATTCGAGCACTCCATCAGCGCAGGTCCAGGTGCTCTCGGTCCGGACGTCGTAGGAGGCGCCGGGCCACGTGAATGGCTCACGATGCTGTACGCCGACCCAGTCATCGAACGGGTCAACGAACTGCGCCGAGTGCGCGGCATGCGAGGCGAATGCGCCCAGCAAAAGGGTCACCACCAACAGATGGGTGGCGCTACCGACGTGGCTGCGGACAGTCATGGGGCCCTCCATATGACTGACGAGCGTCTTTGTTCAAGTGTCCTCATCGGCACGATCCGCGAGCAGTTTCGCCGCAAAGAACTCAACGACGCCGCCGTACGGGTCCTCACCCGGGCTGTCGGGGTAGATAAGCACGCACTCAACGCCCAATCTGTCCATCCGATCCTTGAGGTGGATGCCGTAACGTGGATGATGAGCGACCTCGCCGGGTGTGGCGTCCTCGCCGAGGCGCACATCCGGCAGGCTGTAGACCATGTAGGTTGGCGGATCGTCGGCGCTCACGTGCGTGATCGGCGAGGCGTCATCGATGACCGACTGCATCGCGGGATCATCCAGCTGCCCGACATCATCGACGCCGAAGAAGGTGACCGACGCGGGATGCAGGGTG
>JALGTR010000111.1 GCA_029821265.1 Candidatus Zipacnadia bacterium | reverse complement strand
ACGCGATCGGTGTTGGGGGTATGGCAGACGCCGGTGTTGACCGTTCGCGCCTGCTGGTGATCGGTCATGACGAAGAGGAAGTTCGGCTGGCTCATGGCTATCTCTCCAGGAGGTGATCGCTGTCTCGTGGTGTGATTCGTCGACGGGGCCTTCATGGCCTTCCGGGAAGCGGGCAGGGCGCCACAGTCGGTGGGCCGGGTCCGCCGGCGCCGAATCCGAACGCAACAACGAACACCTGAAGGTGATTCGACGTTCAGCGGCGAATAGCGAGACAGTGTTCCTGAAGCCTCAGCGACATGATCTGTGATCGCACGGGTCCTCAGAGCCGCGAAGGGGTGGTCGTGATGACCTGGCGACTGATCTCCACGCTGGTGCTGTTCGTGTCGGCGCCTGTGTGGGCGCAGGGCTGGCTTTCGGTCCAGACGGTCACGATCCAGCCCGAGGCGCCACCGCCGGGCCTCCTGGAGGGCGACACACCGCCCGAGATGGTCCACGTGCAGATAGCGGCGACTGACGCCAGCGGCGCGGACGAAATCTCGGTCCGCTCTGATGCCACCGCGCTGGTGTGCGGTGCCAATGAGCCGCCGCTGCCCGCGAGGTACGCCTCGCTCGACCTGCAGCGGCCCGAGGAGGGCCCGGCGCAGCTCACGATCGACCTCTGGTTCGACCTCCCCCTGGCGGACGAGACGCTTGAATCGGCGATGCTGCGCCTTGTGCTCGATCGCTGGGAGCTTGCTGCACAGGACTTCACACTGCAGCCCGGCGAGGGCGGCTGGCAGTTCCCCCTGACCGTGCAAACGCCGTGGATGGAGGCATCGATCACCGGCGTGGGGGTCGGGCAGATCACCGCAGGAGTCCGCGCGATCCGCGACTGGCTCGGCACCGGCGGCGCAGGGCCGCCTGACGTGCAGAGCACCGCGGCGATCATGGGCGACGCCACGGTCATGGCATTCGCCGAGGTGCGGATGCTCAAAGGTTCCGCGGCGCCGGAGGAGCTGAGCCTGATCCTGAACGTGGGTGACACGAAGATCATCCCCGCGAAGGTTCAGACCAACTCCCGCTCGCAACAGGTCGCGGACGATCTGGACCTGCAACGGCGTGTGGCAACCTGCACGTTCATTTACCCCGAGGGCACCAATCCGGCGCAGCTTCAGGGCATCTCGGCGATTACGCTGCGGGTGACCCGGCGCATCCCGCTGACCGAGCACTGGCTCGCACCAATAGCGCCAGAGCCGTCAGCGGAGGAGGCTCCAGCAGAGCAAGCCCCTGCCGAACAGCAGCCTGCAGAGGGCGGCGGTTAGCTGCGCGGGGTGTGGCGAGCACTCGCGGAGAAGCAGACGAGCCTGCTGTGCCTCCAGCGGGACCTCGACGACGCCTGCGACGGGCTCGAGTCGCTCACCCGAGAGAGCGTCTCCCATCATCGAGTCTTGCCCTTCGATCGAGCGGGCTGTTAGGGTCGAGCTGGTAGATGATCTGCGCCGCCGCGCTGACTCGTTCGTCCGGGCTCTCCCAGAGGTTGTAATAATCGCTCCAGGCGAGGCCGCATGCCCGGCCAGAGGCGTAAGTGAAGGCGAGCGCCTACATCTTCCGCTCGGGGGGCTCGAACAGCTCGATCTCTCCGCCCACTGGAGCCGGACGACCGGCTGCCCCCGGAACTCGTCGAGCTTCACGAGCCCAACCCACGCCTGGCCGTCGACAAGACTGATGCAGAGAACCAGCAGCATTATCCGTCGCATCCGATCACCTCGCCCTCCGGTATTCCGCGGCCTCGCGCGGGGGGCCGGCGTGGGAGGAGGCTCGTTGGAGTTGGCGAACTGATGATGCGAACCGGCATCGCGCGATGGAGGACCTGAGGAGGTCGGCCGTGATGAAGGCCGGAGTGTGTCAGTGGGTGTTTAACCAGCTTCTGCTGGACGAAGCGATAGACACGTTCGGGTGCATCAAGTTCGTGGGTGAGAAGACGGAGGCGGACTGCTTCGAGCCGCTGAGCCGCTACTGGTACGCCGATGATAGCATCGAGGATCAGGCAGAGCGAGCCCGGGAGCTGATGGATGAGCTTGGTCTGGAGTGCTCCTGCTACACGCTGGACAGCGACTTTGCGGTCTACGACGAGGATCGCTTCGACGAGACAGTGGCAGACTGCATCCTGGCGCTGGACATCGCGGAGATCCTCGGCACCGACACGATCCGGCTCGATCCCCGGACCTCGCTTCCGGAGGACAATGCGCAGAAACCGGACCTGGCATTCATCCTCAGGCGCGTCTGCGAGGGCATGCAGGAGGTGACCGACGCGGCTGCAGGCCGGGGCATAATCGTGGGCGTGGAGAATCACGGGCGGCTGTTGGGCCGCACGAAGCAGGTCGCCGAGATGATCGCTCTGGTCGATCGGCCAAACTTCGGGGTCAACATCGATTTCACCAACTTCCGGCACGTCTACGGAGAGGACCACATCGAAGCCACCCGGCAACTGGCGGAGTACGTCGTCCACGCGCACGCGAAGGACTTCTACCTGCGCACCGAAGAGCCCCCAGCCGACGAGAGGGATGACTGGATCGAGACACCAGCGAATGAGTGGATCAAGCGCGCCATCGGCGGCGAGGGTGACATGCAGTGGCCGACGCTGTTCCGCATTCTGCGCGACGCGGGCTATGATGGGACGATCTCGCTGGAGATATCGCTGCCCGAGGACATCTTCGGCTCCGTGCAGAAGGGCGTTGCCAACCTCAAACGCATCATCGCCGAGGTCGAGGAGGAGTAATGATGCCACGACCGCGGGGTCCTGCGATGCCGGATGATATCGAGCTGGAACTGGCCCGAAGCGAGCCGGACTACGTGGTCTATGTCCCCACGGGTCACCATGACACAGGGAACGAGCATTTCCTCGTGCGCGAGGCGCCCGACGGGAACCTGATGGCCGTCTGGACGCAATCGAGCTACGAAGGCGCCGGCGACCACAGAATCATGTTCGCGCGCTCGGAGGACGATGGCAGGACGTGGTCTGAACCGACGCGGATCGTGGGGCCGGCCTCGCCCGACGAGGACGTGCTGTTCGCGAGCTGGGGCTTTCCGATCACGTCGCAGTCCGGGCGGATCTACGTGCTGTGGAACCAGTACCAGGGCGTGGACGATGTCACTCCGGCGCATACTGGAACGATGGACTGCTGCTACTCCGATGATCTGGGGGCGACCTGGTCGGAACCGCAGACGGTGCCGATGCCGCGCAGCGCGTACGATGATCCCGATCCTGAGGTCCCGTCGAACTGGATCGTGTGGCAGCTGCCGATACGCGATCTACAGGGGCGCTGGTACACCGGCTTCACACGCTGGGTGTCGAAGGCGGTTCGCACGCCACCAGTGCGGCAGTCGTGGACGGACTGGGAGGCGGTCGTGCAGTTCATGCGCTTCATGAACGTGGACGAAGATCCGCAGCCGCGGGACCTTGAGATCTGGTACTCGCCGGACGAGGAGGCCCTTCGGGTGCCGCATTACGACTGCCCGTCGCTGTCGATCGCGCAGGAGCCGAGCCTCGTGCGCCTGCCGGACGAACGGCTCTTTGTCACGATGCGGACGATGAGCGGCTACATCTGGTATGCACTGTCGGACGACGACGGCGACACGTGGTGCACTCCCAGACCGTTGCTGCGAGAAGACCACGGGCTGCCGATTCCAGAGCCGCTGTGCTGCTGTCCGATCTACCGGCTCTCAGATGGCCGCTACGTGCTGCTGCATCACAACAACGACGGGCACTTCGAGGGCTCGGCGCGTGAGGAGACGAGCAAGAACCGCCGCCCGGCGTTCATTGCGCTGGGCGAGTTCCGGCCTCAGGCCGAGCAGCCGATCTGGTTCAGCGAGAGCAAGCAGCTGATGGACAACGACGGCCACGGGATCGGGCCGCTCAACCGCATTGACATCGGAGTATACCCCAGCTTCACGACGCGCGGCCGTGAGAACGTGCTGTGGCACCCTGACCGCAAGTTCTTCCTCGTCGGCAAGCGCATTACTGACGAGTTCCTGTCGGACCTGAGCGTCCCGGAGTGGAAGCGGCCGGCAATCGGCGCGCGATCTGACCACTGAGAGGTGCCAACATGTCCGCATCGTCCACACAGCCGAACATCATTTTCATCCTGATCGACGATCTTGGCTGGCGCGACCTGAGCTGTTTCGGCAGCGCCTTTTACGAGACGCCGAACCTCGACCGACTGCGCGAGCGCGGAATGATGTTCACTGACGCGTACGCCTCCTGTCCCGTCTGCTCACCGACGCGCGCGAGCGTGCAGACAGGACGCTACCCGGCGCGTGTGGGCGTGACCAACTACATCCCGGGCGACGCCGAGGGCCGACTGCTGGAGGCGCCGTACATCCACCGACTGCACCGCAGCGAGTACTCCATCGCGCGAGCGCTCGGGGCGGCCGGCTACAACACGTGGCACGTCGGCAAATGGCATCTGGGCGGCGAGGGCTACTGGCCGGAGGACCACGGCTATGACGTCAACGTGGGCGGCTGCCACTGGGGCATGCCGGGCAACGGCTATTTCAGCCCGTGGGGCATCCCCACACTTGAGGACGGCCCTGAGGGCGAGTACCTGACTGACCGGCTCACCGACGAGGCGATCAACCTTGTGCGGAACAACGACGGCGCGCCTTTCTTCCTGCACATGGCATACTACACCGTGCACGTCCCCATCCAGGCGAAACAGGAACACATCGAGCGCTTCCGGCAGAAGCGAAGTGACATGGGGCTGGACGATATCGACGAGTTCGAGGAGGGTGAGCACTTCCCGTGCAGCCACAAGCGCGACCGGCGGGTCGTGCGACGGCTGGTGCAGTCCGACCCCGAATACGCCGCGATGGTCTGGAGTATGGACGAGAACATCGGGCGGCTGCTCGACGCGGTCGATGAGGCAGGAGAATCGGACAATACGGTGGTTTTCTTTACCTCAGACAACGGCGGTCTCGCCACGGCCGAGGGCTCACCGACCTGCAACTCGCCGCTCAGTGAGGGCAAGGGCTGGATGTATGAGGGCGGCACGCGCGAGCCACTGCTTGTAAGCTGGCCGGGAGTGACCAGACCGGGAACCACCTGCGCCGAGCCGGTGACGACTCCCGACTTCTACCCGACGATGCTCGAGATGGCCGGGGCGGATCCGATTCCCGAGCAGCACTGCGACGGTGTGAGCCTCGTGCCACTGCTCGCCGGCGAGGCGGAAGCGCTGGATCGGGAGGCGATCTTCTGGCACTACCCCCACTACGGCAATCAGGGCGGCACCCCGGGCTGCTCGGTGCGCTCGGGCGACTTCAAGCTGATCGAGTTCTTCGAGGACGGCCGGCTGGAGCTGTACAACCTGCGCGAGGACATTGGCGAGGAGCATAACCTCGCCGGGGAGGAGCCCGATCGGGCGGAGCATATGCACGAGATGCTCAGGCAGTGGCGCAGGGACATCTGCGCACGGCTGCCGCGCCCGAACCCCGACTGGAGCGAGTAGCGGCGGCGACCATGGCGACGAGGCAGACGATCTTCACCGGCCGCACGATCGCGAGCGGAAGGCGGGCAATCGCGTCATCCAGCCCCCCGGCGTCATCATCGTCCAGCGGACCTCAATCTGCGCCATCGGCATCCTCTCCCTCGTCCTCGCCCTCATCTGCCAGCGCTTCCAGCGCCATCTCGCCGGCCTGCCTGACATCCTCGCGGCGATCGAACAACAGCTCACGCAGGCTGCGCAGTGCCACCGGCGTGTCAAGCTGCATCGCCGCGATCGTCTCAGCACAGCCGATTCGCTGCCAGCGCCCGTCGCGATGCACGCCGTAGAGCAGGGCGGGCGCGGCGTCCTCCCCCATTCTCTCGAGCGCTTTGCAGACAACGGACCGACGGCGCGCATCGCCATCCATCGCCTCGATCAGGTCCGGCGCAGCCTCGATCGCCGCGGGTCCAATCCTGCCGAGGGCCCAGGCCGCAGACTTGCGGGTCTGAAGGTCCCGCAACGCGCGGGCCAGCTCTACGACCACGTCGTGTGATTCTGCCTGCAGACAGCCGAGGGCTCCCGCCGCCGCACGCCGCACGTGGCCGGCCTCATCGTCGCGCAGCAGTCCGAGCAGTGTGCCCTGGACCTCGGGCGATCCATCCCCGACGCGTCCCAGAGCCTGTGCTGCGTGGTAACGCACCTTCGCACCGGGAGACCCAGCGGCCGCCAGTATTCTCGGCAGGGCTCTGGCGGCCCCCGAACCGAGCTGCCCGAGCGCGCGAAGCGCGACCGAGTGCAGCTCCCACTGATGTCTCAGACGCGCCTCCTCCCGAGACACCTCGGCTTCACGCGGCGTATCGTCGCTCACTTCCCTGTCGCCGGACACGGCCACCCCCGCCGCGGGCGTCCGGAAGTCCAGTGCCCTCGCGAGCGGTGGGATGCAGCTCTCATCCTGCGGGCCGATGCACCCCAGCCAGCGAGCTGCGCGCCGGCGCACGAGCTCATTGGGGTCAGTCAGAAGGCCTGCGATGACCGGGGCGACCACGACCCCGGCCAGTCCCAGGCCGCCGAGGGCGTCGATCGCGTGCAGTCGGCCCGTCTCCAGCGGACCGCCGTCATCGTCGCGCGCCGTCGCAAGCTCGATCAGCCGTGGTAGCGCCGGCTCTGCGTGATGCCCGAGCGCGACCAGCGCCCGGCCTGCGTGACACCGATCGGCCATCTCCCGCGATTCGAGCATCTGCTCTAAAGCATCAACGACCTCAGGCGCGCGGCCGTCGGGCACAGCGGTTTCTCCCGCCCCGATCACCTCCGCAGCCGCGTGGCGGACACGCTCGTGCCGGGACCGCAGCGCCGTGAGGACAGCGTCAGGATCGTCCGCGCGGACATGCACGAGCGCGGCGGCCGCCTCGTCGGCCTCTGGCGCTCGCAGCAGCAGGCGCCGACGTTCCGTCATCGCCTCGAGCGCGGGGATGGCGGGTCTGGCCGCAGGCCCGATGATGCTCAATATCCGACAGATTGCCGCGGTGTCCTCGCGATCCGCATCGCTGAGCGCAGCGGCGAGCCGCTCGGCAAGCTCTGGCCCACCAGCCGCGACCTTCCCCACGAGGTCTGCCGTCGGCTCGCTGCCCTCCGCCTCCCTCATGCGGTCGATCAAGGCTCGGACGTCCTCGGGCAATGCCATCGGCAGCCCTCCCCCCTATGTCCCAATGAAGTGCTCGTACAGCCTGAGCGGGCGCTCCATGTGCCCGTCGAGCTCGATGATCGCCAGTCGGCAGCGCGCGGAGCGTTCATCGCCCGGCAGCAGGTCATCGCTGAAGAGCGACAGGTGAGGTTGAGCGCATCGTAGTCGGGGTGCACGACGTCGACGGAGGCCGGTCTGTGCGCGAGCGTTTTCAGGCCGTGCCGCGCCGCCTGGGGCTCGAGCGTCCCCTGCAGATCGTCGGTCTCAAATCGCCACCGTCGGCTGTCGGCATCGCGATCGAAAGACATCTCGCGCTCTCCCTGCGCAGCTCAGTCCCAGAGGCCCTTTTCAAATCGCACGCCCCCCTGTGGAAAGGATACTGACGCAAGTCGCTCCGCCTCCGTCCAGTCGCCGTATTTCGACTGGTACGCACGCTCGATCTCTCGTTCAAGCGACGTCGTGCCGTCGAGTGGTATCTCCAGCCATCCCCCACGTTCGTGGCTCTCCCGAATTGCGAACAAAAGCTCGATGTCCCGGCGCGCGTTTTCGGCCCCGTACGCCGTATCTCCCTCGCCCTCGATCGCGCGGTGGAAGCCCTTCAGCAGCGCCATACGGGCCAACTCGTCGCTGCCATCAGGGCGCCAGTCAGGATATGGGTTCTCGAGAACGACCGGCGGGTCGGTGTCAACGCGGATATGATCGAAGACACGCTCCCCGTCGATCTCTACGAAATCGGTGACGAAATCGAACTCAAGAAAGTCCGACTGATTGCCGACGAACAGGCACTGGCCGAAGAGCTGGCCGAGTGAGCCCTCGACGTCCCAGCGTCGCGACATCCTCGCCCGCGGCGGGCTCTCGAAGATGCAGTGCACTCCGCTCTCGAACTCGAAGACACCCAGGTCCCATCGGTCGCGGACGAGCGTCCGGCCGGTGAAGTGCTCGAACGCGGGCACGCGCACCTCGTCCGTTACGCCCAGCACGCGCTCGACCTCGCCGGGGATGAGCATCCGAATGCCGTTGACGCCGTGGTAGTCCGCCTTGTTGGTGTAGTATAGTCGCGCGTGCTGCGGCCTGCCGATCAGCCCGTCCTCGATGATCTCGCGTTTGAGCTGCTCCTCGGCCCAGAGCCAGACCTGCTCCGCGACCTCAAGTACGATGCCGGCATCCTCAGCGGTCTGGATCATCCAGTCAGCGATGGTCGTCGTTGGCGCGATCGGGATCTCGGTGATCACATGCACCCCGCGCTCTGCGCAGACGCCGAGCACCATCGGATTCGAATCAGGCGGCGCGCCGTTGAGGATCGCATCCGGCTGCTGCTCGTCGAGCAGCGCAAGCAGGGTCGGATAGCCGCTCACGTGCCATCGCTCCGCCGATTCGAGGCGCTTCTGATCGTTGACCTCGCAGAAGCCGCAGAACTCGAACAGATCGCCACGCGCGGTCAGCTTGTCGAGCGTCTGCATCCACGCCTGGCCGCGTCCGGTTCCGGCCCCGACCATGCCTATGCGCACTCGACCCATCGTCAGCCCCTCCTCATCAGGTCTCAATCGCCCCAGTGTCTGTATGAGCTGTCGCGACCGAGGATCTCGTCGATCTGCGCCATCTCTTCGTCAGACAGCGGGCCGTGTGCCATCGCGCCCGCATTCTCCTCAACCTGCTCGACGGTCTTGAAGCCGGGTATCGGGATGGTCCGACCGCTGAGGCCCCAGATCCAGCACAGCGCCCCCTGGGCCGCCGTTCGGCCCTCGGATGTCAGTACATCGCGCACATTGCGGAACATCTCGAGCTGCTCGGCCTGCGTGCCCTCACGGAGATCCCAGCGTCGGCGGTTGTCATCGTCGGCGAAGGTGGAATCATGGTCGAACTTGCCGGTCAGCAGGCCCTTCACCAGCGGGCCGCGGTTGATCGAGGCCAGATCCTCCTCGTGTGCGACCTGCAGCGTCTCCCAGCGACCTCCGAGGACCGACAGGCTCTGCTGGACGGCGCAGCAATGCTCACCACGCGCGAACAGCCGTGCCCGATCCGGGTCATCAGTGCTCCAGCCATACCAGCGGATCTTTCCGGCTTCGACGAGGCCCTCGAGCGCGTCGCGTGTCTCCTCAGCGTCGCCCTCATAGCCGCCGAGGTGGAACTGGTACAGATCGATGTAGTCAGTCCCCAAACGCTCGAGGCTGCGATCACAGGCCTGCCGCACGTACTCGGCATCTCCGCGCCCGCCCCAGATCTCGCGCTTTCGCTCATCATACTCAAAGCCGAACTTCGTCGCGACGATGACCTCGTCGCGGCGACCTGCAATGACCTCTCCGACGAGCCGCTCGGAGTGCCCCGTGCCGTATACATCAGCCGTGTCGATGAAGTTGATGCCCATCTCCAGCCCCCGCCGCATGGCGGCAAGGGACTGCTCGTCATCCACCTTGCCCCAGCCGGACTGCAGGCCACCGTGCGTGGTCGGCCCGCCGATCGCCCATGTTCCCAGCCCCATCGGGCTGACTTCGATCCCGCTGCGTCCCAGTTTCCGCATCTGCATCGTCGCTTCCGCACCTCAATCGATCGGCAGGCCGAACAGATCCTGTGCGTTGCGGTAGAGTATGTTCCGGCGATCCTCGTCGGTCATGTACGCCGAGAGCACGCAGCCGATCCCGTAATGCGGATTGAACCACGGGCTGTCGGTTCCGAAGAGGATCCGGCGACTGCCGGCATGCTCGATCATGATCTCCAGCGAGCCGCGCACCGAGTACGCAGCGGTCAGCTCGAGATAGACCCGTTCGTGATCACGAGCCACTCGCGCCGATTCCTCCCAGTCCCCGTAACCGGCGTGACCCATGATAAGAGTCATCCCCGGATACCGCTCGGCGACATCGGCGACCTCCCGGAAGCTGCTCATACCCCTGCCCTGCCAGGTGTGCGACAGCACCGGGAGCTCGTGCTCGTGCGCGTACTCAAAGAGGGGTGTATAGCGATCATCGTTGAGCGGCACGCCGTGCTGGTTCGGATGGATCTTGAAGCCGACGAAGCCGGTGAGGCCATCGAAGCGCAGGAGGTCATTCTCGACGCGCTCGGGGTAGTGCGGATTGACCACCCACCAGCCGAGGAAGCGATCCGGATGCTCGGCGATGACCTGCGCGATCTGCTGATTCCCGCGGGAGGTGTCCACCAGTGCCGCGTGACCGGACATAATGAGCCAGCGCACGCCACAGCGCTCCATGCTCTCGAGGACATGCTCGGGACGCCACCGCGGAAAGTATATCGCCTGATACGGCCCGAAATGCCCGTGTGTGTCGATGACAGGGCAGTCCTCGACGCGGCCATGCTCCACGAACTCCCTGACGATCCGCGACTCGCCGATCACAGTCGCACCTCCTCGAGCATCCGGCGTAGGTTCCCGCCCGCGATCAACTCACGGTCCTCGTCGCTGATCCGAGCGTGCAGGAGGGTGAGCATTGGTCCGCCCATCGGCGTCTCGGGGAAGTTCGTGCCGAAGAGCAGGCGTTCGGGCCCGTAGAGGTTGCAGATCTCCTCGATGCCGCCGTCGAGTTCGTAGCGCGATGTGTCCACGCGGAAATTCGCGAAGCGTTCCATCAGCGGCCGGAAGAGGCGATCCTCGCCCCAGCTTCCGTGGGCCACGATGGTAAGATTCAGACGCGGGAAGTCCCTCAGCACGCTGTCGGCCAGCTCATAGGCCCCCAACGGCCCGGGCATCTCCCGACGGTGCAAAAACAGCGGAATGCCGCGATCCTGCATCGCCTCGAGCAGACCTCCCATGGTCGTGCGGTTGAGCAGGTAGCGATGGCTGTTCGGCCACGCCCAGAGCGCCCGCACGCCAGAATCACGCATTGCCCCGAGCAGGCCCTCGACGTCCCCAACCTCACCGGTGTGCGGCGGCAGCACGGCCCATGCCGCCTCGAGGCGCTCGCTCGTGGCGGCATCGGCGGATGTCAGAGGGTTCCCGACCTCCGGGCTCTCCTCGGAGATCGCCGCATTACGCAATAGTGCGCGGTCGATCCCGGCCCGCCGCATCTCCTCGAGCAGCGTTTCCACGCTCTCTGCACGGGCCGTCGGAGGCGATTTGGGCACCCCGCACCAGCAGTTGCAGTCGAACCACTCCATACGGTTCCTCCCGCTTCGGCATCAGTCTCGTCCATGGCATGCAGGTTCCTCGTCGAGGTGCGCCGTCCTTCCGGCACCGGGGGGAATCGCAGCGTCTGCACAGAAACATGAGCAAACACCGTCGTTGCAGGGAGCGTCTGTCAATCTGTGTTCTACGGTGAACTTTGAAGCGGGGACGGAGGGACGCACCATGACTGAAGGACGACGGCTGGAGACCGTGCTCTTCGATTTTACAGATCCACGGTCGACGCGTCAGTGGGAGACGATCGACGACGTCGTGATGGGCGGTCGCTCGAGCAGCTCGGTTCGGATCGAGGACGGGCGCCTCATATTCGAGGGAGATCTGTCGCTCGAGAACGACGGCGGCTTCTGCTCAACGCGCTCCAGGACAGAGGGCTGGGACCTGTCTGGATTCCAGGGCCTCGTGGTCACCATCTCCGGCGACGGCCGGAAGTACAGCCTCACGCTCCAGACTGAGCGTGGACGCGACGCGGTGATCTACCAGCATCCACTTCCGGTCAGCGAAGGCAGCTGGGAGACGGTGCACGCGCATTTCGCGGACTTCGAGCCAACCTATCAGGGTGAGGTGCTCGAGGACGCTCCGGCAGTCGAGCAGTCACATGTGTACTCCGTCGGCTTCATCATCGCCGACGGGCGCGAGGGTCCATTTCGCCTGAGAGTGGAGCGCATCGCCGCATACGCCGCACCCTGATCGCTCCTGGCGATGCGCAGCTCGTGCTGCGAATCGACCTCGGCGAGGGGCGCAAGCTCAACCCGGAGGCGCCGACGGAGGTGGCGGTCACGCTCGGCGGTGCGCTCGCGTTCGCAGACGGCTCGCGCGAGGCCACCGTGCGCAACCCGGATCTGCCGATGCGGCTGCCCCTCACGGCGTCGACGGGAGAGGGAACGATCCGCATCACGATGAACGTATACTCCTGCGCGGGCGGCCCGATGGGCGCGTGCTACTTCGCGGAGGGCGCACTGAACATCCCGGTGACGGTGAGTCCTGAGGCGACCGGGCGCGCTATCGAGATTGAGTGGTCGGCGGTGACGAAACAGCAGCAGCGGTCGGACGCGGCAGATCGCCGCCTGCAGGCGACGTAGGAGGGACAGGCGTGAGTTCGGATCGGGGCGAAACGTGGTTTACGTCGATGCGGGGCGCCTCGATCGGGGCCATTCTCGGCGGACCGCTGGGAGTTCTCGCAGGCTGGCTGCTGGAGGCCGAGCTGCTGTGGCCGGCGGTCGCGGGGGCCTGTATTGGCTCCCTGACAGGCGCACTTCTGGCCGACCGGGATGACATCGCCGAGGCGGTGGTAACCGCGATCCTCCCGGCAGGGGCGTGGCTTGTGGGCGCCGGAGGGGGCTGGATGTTCGGCTACATGCTGATCGGCCGGCACCTTTACTTCTGGGGCGAGAATGTCGCGATGACCCTCGCG
>JALGTR010000110.1 GCA_029821265.1 Candidatus Zipacnadia bacterium | reverse complement strand
GAACCACAGGCCGTCCTTCGGATAAAGTCCCTCGCGGTCGAAGTCCGCGCCGGCCACGCCGGGAAGCTCATCGTAATGCTCGGCGTAGTAGGGGCACGGCGGCTCGTTCGGGCAGTTCTTGTAGCACAAGTGGGTGCCATTCTTGACCCGGCCGAGCGGGCAGTGGATGTCGATCCAGTACGGGCAGCGAGCGATCGCGTCATCGCGGCGCCTTGCCTCGGTGACGTCCTCGCCGGTCACGATGTCATGGCCCACCATCTGCCGGCTCTCGCGCAGGCCGATATGTGGCGGCGTCTGAACCATGTATGCGTCCTCCATCCCGGAGACGCACTCGCGCCAGAACTCCAGCAGGTCCCACGAGTCCTCCCGGACCTTCACCTCGCCGCGGGTCAGATCGTCCGCGTTGCAGGGATCTCCCGCGAAGCGCGTGGCGTTGGGCATATGATGGCCGGGCGCTCCGGGGATCGTCCCGCCCCAGCTTGGATTGTACGCGTGCAGCCGTCCCTCGTCGATCGCCTGGCGAGCGCGCTCGCGGAACTCTTTCGCTGCCTCGCCGGTCGGCAGCTTGTCGTCTTTCACGCCGGCGATGCGGAACATGCTGCCCATCGCCTGCACCGCGCCATCGCCCTCGCGGCCGAACGTAAAGCTCGCGCCGGATCGAGCGACGACGTCAGCATCGCCGGTGGCGTCCACGAAGATCCTGCCCACAACCGCCTCGCGACCTGACTTGCTCTCGAGCAGCAGCGCCTTCAGCCGCCCGTCCTCAACCATGGCGTCCGCAACCCAGGTGTGCAGCCGCAGGTCACAGTTCGCGCCGAGGACCATGCGGTCGCTCACAAGCTTGAACGCCTCGGGCTCGAAACGCACGCCGCCGGCTCTGACGGCCTCGTCGTAATCCACCGCCAGCCCCATCGAGGCCATCTCCCGGCACAGCTCCTCGCCGATTCCGCCCATCATCGGCTCATCGGTCCCGGGGGCCCTGACCCCGAGAATGACCGAGATTAGCCCGGCCGTGGCCATCCCACCGAGATATCCGTAGCGTTCGATCAGCAGCGTCTTCGCGCCCGCGCGGGCGGCTGCAACGGCCGCCGGGATGCCTCCGGGGCCTCCCCCGGCGACGACCACGTCGTACTCTCCGATCACGGGAACTTCCCGGGCCGGCTGGGTGAGTGTGTCCATCAGTCTGCCTCCTGTGATATTCGCGTGACATGCAGCGGTCGGCCTGCACCGCCGCTCGCAGGCTCTGTGATGGTTCGACACCGAGATGCTCAGACCTGTCGCCCGGGTCAAACGGAAGCAGATCGCGTAATCTGGCGCTTTCTGAGGCAGGACTCGTGGCCGGGATGTGGAATGAAGGCCCGATGCCAACAATGTCTCCGGGAGCATACTGCGATGTCTGAGACGAGAACGCGTGCGTCCTGGGGGGCGCAGTCGCATCGCGACGAGGTCGGTCAGCTGCCCTCCACCTTCCCTCGAACCATGGGCCCCAGCGCCATGGCCTATCTGCAGGAGGTCGTGGACAGCGGCCTGACCGTGGACATGGTCGGGCGCTTCGAGCGCGCCTTCGCCGAGCTGCACGGCGTGAAGCACTGCATCGGCACCCCCGGCTGCACGCCCGCGCTTGCTGCGCTTGCGGCCGCCTTCGACTTCGAGCCCGGCGACGAGATCATCGTCAGTCCGATCACAGACTACGGCACACTGCAGGGCCTCGTGGCGCAGGATTACATACCGGTCTTCGCCGACACCGAGCCCGGCACAGTGAACATGAGCGCCGAGACCATCGAGCCGCTCATCTCCGACCGCACACGCGCGATCCTCTGCGTCCACAAGACGGGGATCCCCTGTGACATGGATCCGATCCTCCAGCTTGCCGAGGAGCACGATCTGTTCGTGTATGAGGACGCATGTCAGGCGGTCCTCGGGGAGTATAAGGGGCGGCTCTGCGGAACGCTGGCGGACGCCGCCGGCTTCTCATTCGACGCTGAGAAGACCATGGGGGCAGACATGGGCGGCTGCATCCTCACGGACGATGACGACCTCGCCGAGCGGGTGCGGTTCATCGGTCAGAGCCGCGGCGCGGAGATGAAGCCCGGCTTCGGTCGGCTTCACGTCGAGCTCGGCTATGCCTACCGGATGCCACAGTGTACCGCCGCGACCTGCCTCGCCCAGCTTGAGATCATCAAGGAACAGGTGGCCACGATCGACCGTGTAGTCCGCCTGATGACTGAACTGATCGATGAGATCCCCGGCATCACACCGCTGCCGATTCCCGACTACTGCACGGTCTACTCCTCCTGGATGTTCGGGCTGAGCATCGACCCGGAGCAGTTCACCTGCACCGCGGACGAATTCGGCGCCCAGCTCGCCGAGGAGGGCATCCCCGGCGCAGGGACCGCGCGGTACTATCTGATGCCCGAGGCCTGTACCTTCCTGCAGCGCTGGGCCGAAGAGAAGACGTGGCCGTACTCCATGCCGCCGGCCTCACGGGAGTACTCGTACGGCGAACAGACCTGTCCGACCGCCCATGACTTCCTCGATACCTGGATTCGCTGGTCCACGATCTGCGAGAAGTACACGGAGGATGACTGCTACCTCGCAGCCCGCATCGTCAGAGATGTCGCCGAGCGCAACCGGAGGTGAGCGGCGTGCTGGAGTTGACCGGACGCTACTACCGGAGCATTCCAATCACTGATCCGGGCTACGAGACCGAACCGCTGCGCCTTGAGCTTCCGGAGACCGCGCTGGTATCGATGCACTGCTGGAATATCGGCTGCCCCGGGGGACCTGCGGCCCACCCGGACTTCTGCGTTGGGATGGGCTATCCAGATGCGACTGCTGAGGCATGGCGAATCATGCGTGAGGCGATTCGACCGGCGATGAATACCGCCCGTGAGATCGGGTTGACAGTCTGCCACGTTCAGGACACGCGCATCGCCCAGCGTTACCCGCAGTGGTTCGACTACGCGCTGGATGACGAGCGTGCGAGCGCCATACCGACGCCGGATGCGCCCGCTGAGGCCATTCCCGGTCATCGCCAGCGCATCCTTGAACGCTCCCACGGGGTGCGCTACAACGAGGAGTCGGGCCTCGCGACGATGGACTTCCCCGACGTGGTCGCGCCCGGGCCCGGCGAGCCGATCGCGCATCAGACCCGGCAGTTCGACCGCATCCTCCGCGAGCGCGGGATCGTGAACCTCATCTATGTCGGCTTTGCGACCGATATGTGCGTCCTCAACGCGCCAGGCGGGATGGGGCCGATGTTCGGCCTCGGCTATAACGTGATCCTGATCCGCGATGCGACGCTCGGCGTGGAGCCGCCCGACTTCTTCGAGGATCGCACCGCCACGAGGTGGGGGACACGCTTCGTTGAGACGCACTGGGGCGACACGATCACGCTCGATGACTTCCTCAGCGCCTGCGAAAGAGTGGGAGGCAACGGAGAATGACCAGCACGATCGGAAGCGATCACACCCTGGTCACCGTCAATCTGCCCGATGGCGTGCGGTGCGCCATCGCGATGACATACGACACTGACATGGCGGGCGGCTACGCGCCAGACGGCGTCTGTCACGGCCGTACGATGCCCGCGATCAAGGAGTACATCCTGCGCCTGTGCGATACGGCCGAGGATTTCGGCGACCGCCTCCACTTCTTCCAGATCGGCAACGGCCTCGAGGCCACCGAGGATGTGAGCTACCTGCAGGAGGTGCTCGACCGAGGCCACGATCTCGACCAGCACACCTACTCGCACGTTGGACTAAACACTGAGGATCTGGCGCTGCTCGACCGCGAGCTGTCGCGCACCAACGAGCTCTTCGCCGAGCGCCTCGGGCACGAATCTATCGTGTTGCGCGGGCCCGGAGGCTACGAGAACGGCCTGCGCGGCAAGCCGGCGAACCAGCGGATCGTGCTCGATAACGGCTTCCGCTGGGTGAGCTGCGAGTTCAACTTCCGTGCGACCGCCGACGACTACGAGCAGACCATCTCCGGCCCGGCCGAGAACCAGCCCTACGCCTACGACACGGGCCTGGTCGAGCTGCCGATCATGTCCCTGACCGTCCGAACGTTCTTCGATACGGTCATGAACGTCGATCGCCCGGCGTACGAGGCCTGGTGCGCCGAAAGCGGCCACCGGCCGCTACCCGATGACTGGTCGAAGGCCCCGTGGACCGCCGATGAGGCCCTCGATGCGTGGATCGACTACAACCTTCGCGTGGCGGATTTCTGCTACGAGAACGGGTTGCTGTGGGTGGTCTGCTGGCATCCGTATTCGCACTACGTGCACGATCCCGGCAACGAGGCCCTTCCGGCGCTGCTTCAGTGGGCTGCTGATCGCGACGACGCGATCATCTGCACGCTCCGCGACGCCGTCGAGTGGATCGAGGAGCCGTAGAACGAGCCGACGAGGGGAAGCAGCGAGCATCCTGCCCGGCCGGCGACGAACTGGTCGCCCTGAACGCCAACCGGCCGGCAAGGCCCTGCCCGTCCGTCGGCGGGCTGCCGCACAGCGCGCCGGAGGCGCCAGCGGTGGTCCCCCGCCGCGGATTAGTCCGCGCGGAGGTAGAAGGTCTCCCCGTTTCGCTCCTCGGCGCGAATCGTCTCCTCGCTGAGCAGGTGCGTGATATGCTTGATCGCCTCGTTGGGGTGCATTCCCAGGCCGTGCGCGACGTCCTGAAGCGTCGCCGGGCGATGGGTGATCAGCGCCAGCACCTCCTGCTCGTCGCCGGCCGCAGCCTCGGCCACTTCTCGGTCCCATGCCGATGAGATGACCGTTGCGCGCGGGCCGAAGATCACTCGCGCGCGCACCAGCGCTCCGTTGGATACCCGGCTCGCGTTACCGCCGGGAGCTGGGCGCACAACGGTGTTGATCTGCACCCGGGCCGGGTCGATGCGCTCGATATGTCTGGCGATCGCCTCAAGCTCCGCGTCGCTGTCGTTAACACCTTCGACCAGCATGACCTCCAGCCAGACCTCGCCATGGAAGGCCGCCACCGTCTCTTCCAGGCCCTCGACGACGCGCTCGAGCGTGATCCCGTGCACCGGGCGGTTGATCTGCTGGAAGACCTCCTCGGTGCCCGCGTCCAGCGAGGGGATGATCAGATCCGCCTGCATCGCCGCATCGCGCGGTCCCGGACGATACAGCAGCGCGCCGTTTGTCAGCAGGCAGATCGGGATGTCGGTCATCTGCCGCGCCCGCGCCATCGCCTCGCCGAGGTTGATGTTCAGCATCGGCTCACCGGAGCCGGCGAAGGTCAGGTAGTCCGCCGTGCCGCCTCCGTCGAGCCACGACTGCAGCTCGCTTAGGACCTCGTCGATCTTTACATACTCCGCGCGCTCCCCGGTATGCACTGACGTCGGCCCAAGCTGGCAGTACATGCAGTCGAAGCAGCACGTCTTCATCGGGACCATATCCACGCCAAGCGATCTTCCGAGCCGCCGCGATGGGACCGGACCGTAAAGGTGTCTGTACTCGGCCATTACTCTCAGTCCTCGCCTCGTATCTCCTCGAGCAGACGCCTGACGATATGCTCATACGCCGCGCGCACCGGCTCCGGCGCCTCGTCGCCGACCAGCGGCTTACCCTGGTCACTCAGCGCCACAATCTCAGCCGCCAGCGGCACGCGACCGAGGAACGGCACGTTCATGCTCTGCGCCATCTTCTCCCCGCCGCCCGACGAGAACACATCCGTCTGCATGCCGCAATGCGGGCAGACGTATCCGGACATATTCTCCACCACACCCAGGACCGGAAGGAAGACCTTGTTGGCGAAGTTGATCGCCTTGCGGCAGTCCGCCAGCGACGCCTCCTGCGGCGTCGTGACGATCACTGCGCCGTCGGCACGTGGGAATGACTGCGCCAGCGTTAGCGGCTCATCGCCGGTGCCGGGCGGCAGGTCCACGATCAGGAAGTCGCGGCGCCCCCACTCGACATCGCCGATGAACTGCCGGAGCACGCCACCGCGCAGCGGTCCCCGCCAGATCGTCGGCGTGTCCCGCTCGGGCGTCAGGAAGTCAATCGACATGACCGCGAGGTTGCGCCGGAGCTCCACGGGGCGGATGGCCTCCGCTGTGCCGGAGGCCATCTCGCCAGAAAGCCCCGTCAGCAGCGGGATCGTCGGACCATGCAGGTCTGCATCCATCAGCCCGACGCTGTTGCCCATGTCCGCCAGCGCGAAGGCCAGGTTCGCGGCCACAGTACTCTTGCCAACCCCACCCTTTCCGCTGAGCACGAGCACCACGTGATCGATCTGCTCCATGCGCTCGTTGATTCGCTTCTGCTGCGCTTCGTAGTCCTGCATCTGTTTCGTGTCCACCGGACTGTCATCTCCTGTCTGAGCGCACGATCCCGGTCAGAGTCGGGCGATCATCTCCGCGGTTCGCTGCCAGGTCTCGCGCATCGCGCGCGACGCCGGCCCGTCGTTATGCTCCACCAGCGGCGTGGTTGCAGACAGCGCGTCCGTCACCTGCGGATCCCAGGGAATCTCGCCGAGGATCTCGAGGCCCTTTCGCTCGCACCATACCCGCAGGCGCTGTGTGTTCTCCTCGTTGAGATCGGCCTTATTGATGACGATCGCCGCGCGCTGATCGAAATGCTCGATCAGTTGCATCTGCCGCTCCATGTCGTGGATCCCCGACAGCGTCGGCTCGGTGACCACGATCGCGAGGTCCGTCTCGGCCAGCGCGGCGGTCGTCGTGCAGCCCAGCCCGGGCGGCCCGTCTATGAGGATCAGCCCCGCGCCATGCTCGTAGGCGAGGTCCTCAGCCTTCTGCCTTACAAGAGTGACCAGCTTCCCGGAGCTTTCGGCTGCGGGCAGAAGCCGGGCGTGGGCCATCGGTCCGTAGCGACTGATGCCGGTATACCAGTTACCCACGACGATTGGCTGCAGCCGCAGCGCGTCCGCCGGACAGGCCAGCACGCACATGCCGCAACCCTCGCACGCCAGTTCATCGACCTCGTCCACCGTGATGGCGTCGAACCTGCAGCGCCGCTCGCACTCGCCGCAGCGGGTGCATCTCTCCTCGTCGCGCACCGCCACCTTCGCGCCGGTGAACTCGCCGGTCTCAGTATCATCCGGCTTCATGATCAGGTAGAGGTTCGATGCGTCAACATCACAATCGGCGATGATCTTGTCGTCCGCCAGCGCCGCGAAGGATCCGGTCAGGGTCGTCTTGCCCGTGCCGCCCTTGCCGCTGACAACTGTGACCTGCTTGAGGTCATTCATCTTCGCGCTCCTCGCGTCTTCTCTGCGTGTCATAACGTTCATCGATGCCGCTTCCGCGGGCATCGCTTGCATTCCGTCGCGCTTCGCCTGATAATGGGGTGGAAGCCGGGGGACCTGTCCCGGTCCCCCGGGCTTCCCGGAGTGGGCGGTGGCGGTCGGTCACCAGGGAAGTGGTGAGCGTTTGCTCACTGCGACCGGCCGTCACCAATGCTCCGGTTTACCACCATCCGCCGTACATCGGACCACGGCCAAAGCCGCGGCCGAAGCCACCGCCTCGGCCCCAGGCCATGCCCCGTCCGTAACCGAGCGGTGCGCGTCCGCGACCCCAGGCCATGCCCATTCCCATGCCGGGATAGCCCCAGCCACCGTAGCCGTAGGGATACCCCATTGGGCCGTAGGCGAAGGGCGCTCGCCAGCCATAGCCGGTGTTCAGCGGGCTGGCCGGATTGCACCAGCCACGCGCGCCGCCGGTCATCGGTCCCATGCCGGCAGGTCCGGTTCCATCGAGTCCAGGCATCGTTCACACCTCCTGTCGTTTGTTACGTGCGGTGAAATCAGCGTTTGCGCGTCATAGGCTGCCCGCAGTTCGGGCACTTCATCTGCGGGCAGGGCACTCCCCGCTGGTGCGGCTTCTCAGTGCCGCAGTTCGGGCAGATACACGTTCCGCCCGGGCCCATCGCGAAGCCCCCGCCACGTCCGCGGCCGCCTCCACCGGCGAGTCCGCGGCCACCTCCTGCTCCGCGACCCCCGCCGCCCGGAGGTCCTGTGCCATCTCCTCGAGGCATTCCTGGTCACTCCTTTCCTAATGGGCCGGCTCTGCGACAGCCAGCTCCACAATCTGCCTGTGAACGTCCAACAGCTCCTGACGCCACTCGTCATCGGCGCCGATGAGCGTCTCGCCGCGTGAGTACGCCTCCGCGATCTCCCGGCGCTCCGGAACGCGCAGCAGCACCGGGATCGCCTCGTCGTCGAGGTAGTCATCCATCTCCGGATACCCGCCGCGGTCGCGGTTCACCACCACGCCGCAGGGGATCTCCATCCGGCGGCAGGTCTCCACTGCCTCACGCAGATTCACCAGCCCGAAGGGCGTCGGCTCCGTCACGAGCATGCAGAAGTCGCTGTCGTCGACCGCCTCCTGCATGGGACAGGCCGTCCCGGGTGGCGCGTCGATGATCGTGATTGCATCCTCGGAGATCGCGCGCTTTACCTCGCGCGTCACCGGCCCCGATCTCTGGTGGCCGACGTCCAGTCGGCCGAGTCGGAACTCCGCGCCCTCCGGCGTCCGTCCCCATGACACGTCACCGATGCGCATGGGCACCTCGGCGATCGCCCCGGTAGGGCAGACGTAGGCGCATGCGCCGCAGCCGGAACACAGGTCATGGAACGTCAGCACGGCATTTCCGATCGCCGCGATCGCCGACACCTCGCAGACGTGCGCGCACTGCTTGCAGTGAATGCACTTTTCGAGGTCAACCTCGGGGACGGGGATGGTAACCTCGCTCGTCCCCTCGATCTCCGGGTGCAACAGCAGGTCGGCGTTGGGCTCCTCGACGTCGCAGTCCAGGATCTGAACCGCCTCGCCCTCCAGAGCCAGCGCCCGGGCCAGGCTGCACGAGATGAGCGTCTTCCCCGTGCCACCTTTGCCGGCAGCGACCGACACGTTTATCCCATGTGCGCTTTGCGTGCTCATCGTCCGCTCCCGTCGGTCACTACTCGCCCAGCTCTTCGAGATACTCGATCTGCGTGCGGATGAACTCGAGCTGCTGCTCGAGCATCTGTGCCTGGGCCCGCAGCATGCTCAGGTGATACTGCCGCATCTGCTCCTCGACCTCTGGCGGCATCGGTCCGCCCATGGGGCCGCCCATCGGGCCCATGCCGGGCCCCATGCCCATCGGACCCATCGGACCCATCGGACCCATCGGTTCGGGAGCCGGTCCCCAGCCGGACTGGCCCCAGCCGGGCTGCTGCTGGCCCCAGCCGGGCCGCTGGCCGGCGCCCTGGCCCATACCACGGCCGCCGCCCATGCCACCGCCCGAGCCCATGCCTGCGCCCATGCCGGGGCCTGCGCCCGTGCCTGCCTTCGAATCGACGGTCGCGTCAGCGATCTCCTGGAGCTGGCCGGAAGCGGCCGCCTGGGCGGCCTGGCGCACGGTCATGCCAGCGCCCTGGAACATGCGTATCCCGCCGGCCTGCAGCGCCTGCGCTGCGTTCGGACCGTAGTTGCCGGCAACCACTGCGTCCGCGCCGGCGTCACCGACGAGTTGCGCGGCCTGAATCCCGGCGCCTGAGCCCATCTGTGGACCTGGATTCTCAACCGCGTCGAACTCCATGCTGTCGGTGTCCACGATCACAAACCACGGACAGCGCCCGAAACGGGGATCCATCGATGCGTCCAGTTCGGCTCCTGATGATGCAACTGCGACTTTCATGATACTTCCTCCCTCGCGTCTTACGCCCGCGAGTCGCTCCATCCGCTCGCCGGCGTGATGTCCATAGTGCCATTCGCGTCGATCGACACGAGATCACCCGTCATCGGACGGACGACGTCGCCGTCGAAATACTCTTCAAGAAGCCTCGCCCCGCGTTCGCCCGAGCAGTGCATCGGTGCCAGCGTCCTCACGCCGCGATCGCGCAGCTCCCGGGCGACCTCCGCGATCCGCTCCTCGGTCTCGGACGCCAGATGCGTTCCGCCGATGATCGCCGCCGGCTGGCGCCCCGTGAGCCGCTCGGCATGTGCCACGATGTTCACCAGGCCAGCGTGCGCGCAACCGGTCATGATGACCATCGCGGCGCCAACGGCCACGATCACCGACAGATCATCCGGAAATCCGTCCGCCACCATCTCCCCGGCACGCGGCACCACCAGGTGCGGTGATTCCGGCGCCGGACCGTAATCCCGGGGGACCTCGCCGGTCGTCATCACGCCCGGCACCACCTCAATCGGCTCGGCGCCCAGTTCCATCCTCGCGCCCAGGATCCGCAGATCGCGGCGCGTCAGTGGTGGCCCGATATACGTGCGCTCTCCCTGCTCATCGATCCGATAGCGTCGCTGGAAGACCGCCGGATGCGCCACGATACGTATCGCACCTGAGCGCGCCAGGAGGGCCCGCAGGCCGCCGGTGTGGTCGTAATGCCCGTGGCTGAGCACCAGCGCGTCGAGGTCCGTGACGTCAATGCCCAGCCGCTCGGCATTCTCCATCGTCTCCGCGCTGTCCCCGGTGTCGAGCAGGAAGACGCCGCGCGGGGTCCGCGCGAGCAAACTCAGACCATGGCCGGCCAGCAGCCCCTCGCGCGCCTGGTTGTCCCTCAGGACCGTGATCTCAAGCCTGGGACGGTTCATCGACGAATGCCTCCAGGTTTACACCCTCGCACTCAAGCGCCTCAGAGAGCGTCTGCGCGTGTGTGACTATCGGCGCCACGTGCTCGCCCTCCAGCGCGTAGTAGGGGCCCTTCTCCTCGAGCTCCTCGCGCACGAACACCGCGTTCACGCCGCGCTCAATCAGCATCTGCGCGACCTTGATGCCCTTGCCCGAACCGGCATCCCGGTGCGGATTGTCAATGTACTGCACGTCGCGGATCTCGCGGTCCTCGAGCCCGATCGTGACGAGCGCGAATCGCTGCGCTTCGCCGAAGTGGTCCGCAATCTGCTCCCCGCCCGCGAGGGGCACCGCGTAGGTGTACTCCTCGCGCTGCTTCGGCTCGAAATGGATCAGGATGCGATCGATATTGTCTGCCATCTCCTGCACCGCTTGCTCCAGCCGATAGCTCACCTGGTGGGCCTGGTCGAGGTCCTCGACGTCCAGCACCACATGCGCCTCGATGAAGCGGTAGGGCCCCGAGTTGCGGCCGATCAGATCATGCACCTCGATCACGTCCGGATCCGACTTCAGGATCTCCTCGATCTCGTCGAGCAGCTCCCGCTCGACACTGGCGTCAAGCAGCACACGTATCGCGTCAACGCCCAGCTCCGCCGAGGTGTAGACGATAAACAGCACGATCAACAGCGTCGTCCACAGGTCAATGTTGTAGCCCAGCCACGCCGAGATCAGACTGATAAGGACCGCAAGCGTTGTCAGCGTGTCAATCAGGGCGTCGCGACTGTCGGCCTTAAGCGCCGGTGACCCTGTCCGTTCGGCGATCCGGCCCTCCCACACGCTAAAGCCGTAGCTGATAGCCATCGCCGCGACCATCGCCGCGATCGACCACGGTAGATTCTCGATCTCCCGGGCGGCGCCCCCGACGACAACATTTCGGGCCAGCTCATATCCGACGATCGCGATCAGGATCGCGACGCCCAGCGAGATCAGGTTCTCGATCTTGTAAAGCCCGTACGGGAACGCCTCCGTCTTCCGATCTGATATCCGGATTCCGGCGTAGAGGGCCGCCGACTGCACGATGTCCGGGATGTTCCGAACGGCCTCGGCCATCATCGCCATCGAGCCGGAGAGCAGCGCGAAAACGTACTTGAGCACGACCAGCACCGTTCGCACGCCCACCGAGACGAGCGCGGCACGCTGCGACACCCGACGGGTGCCGTCACGCTGCTCCGCCCGCTCAGTGCTCACACGTGCTCTCTCCTGTCGCAAGCTCACCGGTACGCAGCCCCTCAACCACCTGGTCGATCGGGCCCTCGACACCGACGTACAGGCTGATGTCGAGCTCGCCGAGGAGATTCACCGCCCGTGGCCCCGCGCCGCCGGCCACAACGCAGTCCACCCCGTATTGGTCCAGGAAGCGGGGCAGAAGGCCGGGCTCATGGCCGGGATTGTCCACGAAAAGCTGATCAACCACCTCGCCGTCGTCGATATCCACCAGGAGGTACTGCGGGCAGCGCCCGAAATGCGCCCAGACCTGCTCGCCATCCGTCGCTATCGCGTATCGCACGGTCTGCCACTCCTCGTTACTCGTGAATCTCCGCCTCAAAGAGCTCTCGCGCCCGCTCGACGAACTCCAGCATCGCCTCGGCGCGGCGCTCGATCACCTCGACCCAGCTCGCCAGCCGCGCGCGCCCAATGTCGGTCAGCTCATAGTTGCGCCGCGCCGGTCCGCCCCCCGATGTGTCCCAGTCCGAGACCACCGCTCCCTCCTCCTCCAGCGCCCGCAGGACGCGGTAGATCGCACCAGGGTCCACCTCAGCGTCGGTCAAACCCATCTTGTTGACCTCGCTGAGCATGTCATACCCATGCGACGCCTGGCCGGTACCGAGCAGGTAGAGCACCGCCGGCTCAATCAGCCGTGACAGCCGCGACGCCACCTCCTGCTGCATCACCGCGCGTTTGCGCCCTCTTCCACGGCCACGACCTCGCCTCATCACTCACCTCGGCGGACATTCATTCTGTATCTATATGTGTGTTGCACATATAGAGTAGCATGCGCTATGTATGCTGTCAAGAGCTATCCGAGATTGTCTCCCGACATCGCTACCCCGCATTTCCCCCAGGATTGAAGGTCCTGTTGGCGCCGCGACGAAATTTCACCGCGCCACCCGCCTGCTGGACCTCATGCAC
>JALGTR010000109.1 GCA_029821265.1 Candidatus Zipacnadia bacterium | reverse complement strand
AGCTGCAGCGTGTACCAGCGGCCCGCCTCCAGCCGCGGCTTCTCGGTCAGACCACCGTTGAGCGCGTACCACGAACCCTCCGCGTTCTTCTGCCTCGCCTCGACCTCAGGCACGTACGTAATCGGCAGCAGAAACAGCGCGTTCTCCTCGCCCTGGGTATCCGTGGGGTTGAAGAAGCGATCCGCGAGCGCGATATGGCATCCCCACGCCCCCTCGCGGGCCATCAGCCGAATCGTGACGGTACCGTTTCGGCCCATCGGGAAGTTCCAGACCGCGCCATCGCCAGGCCTCTCATCAGGGCGTCGGATGTGCAGAACGCGCGCGTTCTCGTCGTTCGGATGGGCGACGAGTTCCGGGCCCTGTACGCGGTCTCGCCACCAGCCGGACGCGGGGCCGAAGTGCTTGAACACGCACCATCCATCGAGGCCGTCGGAGAAGTCGTCCTCGCGCTCGGTGACCTCCAGCCAGTCGGGGTCGAGCAAAAGTATGCCCCGGCGCCCGCCGCCCTGCCCGGTGCAGACCGCGATGTCGCCGCCTGGTAGCTCGGTCGCACGCGGATACGCTGTGCCGCGGTCGCCACGCCTGGGTGGGCTTTCGTTGCGGTTCGGGTCCCGGTAGATCTCGCGGAAGCCCCGCCAGGTATTGCCGCCGTCGCTGGAGATCGCCGCGTGCAGCGCGTCTCTGCCGCCGTAGACGCCCGCGCCGTCAACGCGAGGCGGCATCGCGCAGTTGTTCCAGATGACCACCAGCCGTCCATCGCTGAGCTGGAGGATCTCCGCGGGGGAGTTCGACGCATGGAAGATTGTCGGCCGCGCGGGGCTCCATTCTGCGCCGTCCGACGACCACGACTGGAAGTGCCGCCCCTCCTGCGTGCGCATCAACATCCACACCGAGCCATCCGCGAGCTGCTCGATCGTCGGTTCGCAGGCTCCGTAGTTGTTCCCGTTGTACCCGGGGAAGCACGGGGCGGTCAGCTCGGCGGGCGAGAGCGTCCAGGTGGCTCCGCCGTCGTCGGAGTAGGCGGTGGTGCAGATCGACTGCCCTGTGGGATGGTCGTACGGCCGCGCAGGGACGTGGTAGTGAAATGGCAGTACGATGCGGCCGCTCTCGAGCTGGCAGACGCTCATCAGCGCGCCGACGTATCCCGCGAACACCCGCTGCGGCTCCTCCCAGTGTGTCCGCCCGTCAGTTGATCTCACGTGCCAGATGTCGAGGTTGCGATCGACGCCGAGGGTCCGGCCCTCACCCCGCCATTTCAGGAAGAACAGATGCACCTCGCCGTCACGATCATACAGCGACAGCGCGCCCGACCAGCGTTCGCCGGGCAGGTCAAACAGGCTTCGCGGTTCGCTCCACGAGCGCCCCTCGTCCGTGGACACCCGCATCGCGACCTCCTGCCCGCCGTCCTCGTCGGTGCGGACGAAGAACACACCGAGATTCCCATCCGGCCGCGTCACAATCTGGTTCACGTCCGCTGGTGGCAGCACAGTAGGCGGATGCACATCAGTCGCCTCGCAATCCTGAACGCCCACAAGCAGTGCGCACGCAGCCATCGCGACACCGGCCAGCACCCGTCTCATGGCATCCTCCAGTCCGTCCGTGTCCCGTTCTCAGCGCGCAGCGTACTTCACCGTCACCCGAGTCACTCGGGGGGTCCGGCAGCCCCACTTTGCCCCCAGCGCCAGCCGATACTGGACCCAGCGGCCCTGCTGCGGGCTCTCGACCGCCTGAGGTGCATCCTGCCACTGCGCTTTTGCAAGCTCGTCCGCGGTCTGTGCGAACCGAAGCTGCGCGCGCACCCAGGTCCGTTCCGGCACTTGGGCCTCCCAGTCAATGCCGGTCACCCGCGCTCCGACCGGCAGCCGGAAGGGCGCAGAGGTGTAATACTCCTCGTGCCCCCGATCCGCGATATTCCCTGGGTCCAGCACGTAGGTCCCATGTGGGCCCTTCGTCGGCAGCTCCGTCACGCGATCGGGCGAGAAGCCGGTCCCGTCATTCCACCAGACGTACGACTCTCCCATATGATCCCGCCGCACCTTGTGGTTGACGATGAACAGATCAACGTGGCCGCTGTCGTCGAAGTCTGCGGCGACGACCCCTGAGGCCGAGTGGCAGCGCAGCGGCGTGACATCGAAGCGCGAGAACGTCCCATCCTCCTGGCCCCAGTAGATGTAGGAGTCGATATCCCGCGAGTGCCCCGCGTGGTAATTGCACACCACGAGGTCCAGTCGCCCGTTCCCGTTGAGGTCCGCCAGCCCGAGCGCATTCACCCCGAGGGCGGGCAGCAGCGTCCGGCGATCCTCCCGCAGCCCCTCCGGGCCATTCCAGTACACGTATACGAACGAATCATGTGGCTGCCCTATCGTTGGCTGATGTCCGCCGATAAGCAGATCGAGATAGCCGTTGCCCGTGAGGTCCGCGGCCTGCACGTAGGCGCCGTGAAATACCGAGAGCATCTGCCGGTTCTCTATTGAGAAACCATCCGGCGATCCCCAGAGGATGATACTGCGGTCGTAGGCGATCTGGGGGATGACGAGGTCCAGCCAGCCGTCGTTGTTGAGGTCGGCTGTGAACAGCCAGCGCGGCTGGTTATAGGTTACGCCATCGATCTCCATCGTGATCCGCTCGGGGTTATCCGCATCGAAGCCATCCGGGCCACCGCGGAAGATCAGAAGCTCCGGGAAGTTGAAACCGCCGAAAACCAGGTCGAGGTAGCCATCGCGGTCGAAGTCCGCGCAGGCGACGCCGTGGGCTCGCGTTGTGTCCAGCGCCACGTCCGGCTCGTAGCGGTAGCCGTCCTCGCGCCCGCGGAAGATGAATGATCCCGGATCGAGGTTGATGGCGTTCTCCGAGCAGTTGGCGATGATGATGTCGGGCAGGCCGCTGTCGTCGAGATCGCAGGCCAGCGCCGCCACCGCGTCCCGCCCCTTCAGGTTCGTCCGTCGCTCGGGGTCGAAGCCCCGGCGCCCGCCGTGGTAGATGTACGGGTCCACATCTCCGGTCGCGCCGCGGGCGGCGCGGTTGGCGAACATCACCTGGGGCCGCGGATCGTCGGACGTCCGCCCGATCACCACTCGCCTCGCGTCATGGGTTGTCAGCAGCACCGGCTCGGCCGACACGCCCTCGCGACTGCCTGCAAAGGCGAACGATTCGCTCGTGAAGAAGCGCTCCGAGTGCTCGGCGCAGATTACCACATCGTCGCAGCCATTTCCGGTGAGATCGCCGGTCGCAACGTCCACGGCGTGCGCCGTCGGGAGGGCGGTTCTGCGGTCGTCGCGCAACCCGTCCGGCCCTCCCCAGTACACCCACGATGTCTCCCGGCCCTCGACGTCGGTCCTCGCGGCAATCGCCAGATCGGTATGCCCGTCGCCGTTGATATCACCGGTCGCCACTGCGAGCGCGAGCGGCACCGAGAGCACAATTGCCTCGCCGAAGCTTCGGTCCTCGTGCACGGGCAGCAGCACCAGGTGCCCGTCATGCGGCACGAACAGGTGTGGGCCACCCTCGAGCGCAACCACGCGCGGCAGCGGCCGTGTCGCCACCGCGGCCTCCGCCTCGCTCGCCGTCAGCGCCTCCTCAACTCCGGTCAGGCCGGCCTCCACCGGGACCGTCGTGGCGCGCCCGGCGTCGATGCCGTCCGAACCGCCCCAGAGGATCGACATCTCGCCACCGCTGCCCATCGTCGCGATGTCGGCGAATCCATCGTCGTCAATGTCCGCGATCGTGAGCTGCTCGGCGTGAACGTCGGGATCGACGTGGCGCCTGGGCTCGAAGCCGAGCTCCGTCTGGTAGAAGATTCGCAGCCTGTTGCCGGTCAGAAACGCAAGGTCCGGCAGCCCGTCGCCGTTGAGGTCACCCGCCGCCACGCACTGGCCCGCGGGAACCGGCAGCCGCTGCTGGCGATTCTCGGTCAGCCCGTCGGGGCCGCCGTAGTAGATGATGGCATTGAGGTCGCGACGAACGCCGTCGTACGTACGTGCCAGCACCAGGTCCTCGTAGCCGTCTGAGTTCAGGTCCGCCAGTGCCGCTGAGACCGATCCCTCCGCCGGCAGCTCCTGCAGCCTCAGGTCGCCGAAGGGATCGGTGTAGACCGATACCGGGGGGCTCTCGCTGTGGTCCTGGCTGTTGCAGACCAGCAGGTCGAGGAAGCCGTCGTCGTCGAGATCGAAGTGATGGATGCGCTGCAAAACGCCCGCGTGGGACACATAGATGTTCTGGCCGGAGTTGCCCATCGTGCCCTGCGAGAAGCCCTCGAAGCCTGATGTGACCCACTGCCCGCTCTGCGTCATCGTTGTACTCCCCGTGTTCGTTGCTGTTCGCCGCGGCCACAGTTGCTCGGGCGCCCACTGCGCATGCGCTACGCTCACCGACAGCGTCACCACGATCGCCAGCGTGACGAAAGATCGCGCTCTGCGCTCGAGTGTGCGGATGTCACTGGCCAAGGCCGATCTCCTCCAGCCTACCGCGCAACTGTGCGAGCTCTTCGTCGCTGAGGCTGTAGAGTGGCCTGCGATGGTAGCGCTGCGCGATCCCGCAGATCTCCAGGGCCGCGTGCATGCCCGCCCGGAAGCCGCCGGTGACCGAACAGACAGCATCAAAGAACGGGCGGTCGTGACGGTCAACGATCGCCGTGGCGCGATCCATGTCGCCGTCCTCGATCGCGCTCCAGTAGGCGTCTGAGATCTCAGGCTGGAGGAGCTTGAAGACGTCCATGTAGCCGTCACAGCCGTACGGATGGGTGAAGAGATGGTTCTTCATCTGACCGCCCGAGATCACTGCCCAGCTATCATGCACCATCGGCGCGATCCGGGTGATGAACTCACCGATCAGGTCATCCTTGAGAGCGACGACGCCGGGCGCGCGCTCGAGCACGAGCTCCATCGTCTGCTCGCTGAACTTCAGGTCGTGGGCCGCGAAGACGTTGGTCACGATCATCACCGGGATCTCATCGCCCAGCGCGGCGTAGTACTCCGCGTAATCCTCCGGCCGCGACACGCCTTCCGGCGGCTTGGCCATTAGCAGATCGGCTCCGATCTCCCGCACGCGTCGAGCCCACTCAAGCTCCCGGCCCAACCACCAGCTCCCGTCCGCGGCGATGACCATCGCGCGACCGGCAACCTGCTCCACTGTCACGCGCGTGACCCACTCGATCTCATCGCCCGAGAGCAGGTCGAACACGCTGTCGCCTGCTGTGAGGATGATAGTCGGGCTGCCGTTGGCGATGTCGCGCTCGATCATCCCGCGCAGGGCGCCCTCGTCGATCTCGCCATCGCGCGTGAACGGCATGTAGATCGACGTCACCGGGCCGGTCAGCGCCTCTCTGACTTCGGCAGAGGTCATCCCTCATCTCCCTCCAGCGGCACCACGTGCCTGTCAACCGCCACCGTCATGCTGCCCCGGTAGTGCGGGGTGAGCACCACAATCGCATCCCGTGCAGGGTCCTCGTACGCCCAGTGGTTCACGTACTGGGCGTTGCTGTCGTCATCGCCGTGGCGATCGACGACCTCCACCACCGAATCGTGTCTGAGCAGCGCAGTCTCCGGGTCGATTCGCACCAGTACCACCGGGTAGCGCGGCCAGTTCCCGCGTGGCTCATGCTCGGCGATAACGCCGCAGTAGAAGACCCGGCCGTCCTCAGTCGGGACCAGCAGTGACAGAGACGAGCTTGATGGGGCTGGCGAGAGATCGTCGAAGAGCAGGGGAACGGGCTGTGACCACGTCCGGCCCTGGTCCTCGGAGATGCTGCTGAACTTCACGCCCCTGACGCCCTCGAGGCCGGCGTTACTTCCGCGCATCACCATGAGAATCCGACCGTCCGGAAGCTCGGCGACCGTCGGCTCGAAGACGCCGCGCGAGGAGACCTTCGGCGATACGACGACGTGGTTGCTGCAGTCCCAGCGCAGGTCACTCATGTCCTCGTTCCACTCGCCGATCAGGCAGCCGCTGGCCATGTATCCCATGCCGGTGGGCATGTGCAGCCTGCCCTGCTCATCCACTCGCTGAATCTGGAAGGGCAGCAGGAGCCGGCCCTGCAGCGGGCCGTCTCCCCGTATGCGGATGGCGCGGCTGGCGATCGTGCAGGCCATGTTGCGCCCCCATACCGCCCCCTCCATCCAGTGCTGCTCGTCGAAGGGGCGGCCCTCGCTGTCCACACCGTCCTGCACGAGGTTGATCCGATCGCTCCACGTGATTCCGTTGTCATGCGAGATTCGGTAGCAGATCCTGCGCTTGCGCCAGGTGGAGGCGAGCTGGTTGTTCTCGTACACCAGTTCCTGCACGAAGAAGATCATCCGCCCGTTGATCGGGTCCGCGTAGAGCGAGGCGGTCCCGTACTTCGTGTAGTCGTCGCCATCCCTGCGCATCTGCTCGATGGGCGCGAAGTCGGTCCACGTCTCGCCGTTGTCGCTGGATCGGCGAATCAGGACCTGGGTGAAGCTGTCGCTCACATCCATGACGCTGACCACCTGCACGAGGTCGCCGTGGCCCGGCTCGTTGGCGTTGGTGGCGTAGACCGTGCTCGGGTTGAAATACCCGCCGTCGCTCTCAGGGACGATATAGTTCTCGGTCGTCTGCACCTCGACTGCCCCCGCTGCTGCCATGCTCCAAATCACCATCCAGGCGGCCGCGACTGCCCTTCGCATGCATTTCACCTCGTGCGTCAGATGCTCAGGCGTTGTCGGGGAATAGAACCTCGCTGTACTCCTCGAGGGCGCTCTCGATTCGCTCGCGGCATTCCTCGGTGAGGTCATAGTCAAGCAACAGGTTCTCGGTGTTGAAGATCTCCATACGCACCAGCAGATGCTTGAGGCCGCGCAGCCAGCAGGTGATCTCCTCGCCACCGTAGACGTCGTACATCAGCGCGTTCATCGTCTGCTGCAGACTCCGTGCCCGCTCGATCTCCCCGGCCTGCACCGCGCTCATGATCCGGCGCGCGAGGTAGCCGTTGAAGATGCCGCCGCCAAGCACCAGGCCGTCATATCCCGCGGCGAGGTAGCTCACCGTATCGAACTCGTCACCGGACATCACCCGCAGTCCCGGCCGCTGCTCGCGGATCGCCAGCGCGGTATCCCGCCGCTTCTCGTCGCCAGAGCTGTCCTTGAGCACGATGACCTTCTCATGCTGCAGCGCCTCAGCGATCACCTCGCCGGGCACCACCGTCTGGTCGCGCTCGCCCAGGTCGTAGATCCCCACCGGGATCGGGCTTGCCTCGATGGCCTCCAGGTAGAGCCTGGTGAGGTTGCTCACGTTCGGCCTGAAGACTTTCCAGGGCGCGGCCATGATCGCCACATCGGCGCCGTCCTCTGCCACGCGCTCCATGTTATCGATGATCCGGAGCGCCGAGTTGTCCGTCACCTGCGCCCCGATCACCAGTCGTCCCGCGCTGCAGTCGCTCACAGCCTGCACGAAGTCCCGCTGCGCGTCCACCGGCAGCCACGGTCCCTCGCCACAGGTTCCGAGCACGAAGAGCCCGCTCACGCCCAGCCGCACGTGGTGCTCCACGAGCTTTCGCGTGGCCTCGAAGTCGATCTCCATTTCGTCGGTCAACGGCGTCGGGGTCGCCGACCACAGGGGGTGTTCCTGAAGCTGCACCGAATCTGCTGTCATCTCACTCTGTCCTCCGCGCGTGCCTGCGCTCTGTCGTGCCGTGCTCGAAGTCAGCGCCATATATGCCATCGGCCGCACGTTCTCCTTCTTTCCGGGCCCCGCGACGGCAAGGAAAGCGAGCTTTTGCGCATTCCGATGAGGATTCGCGCGTTCTCGCGGCGAACAGCCCCGCCGATGCGGCCGATACCGGACGCGGGGAGGACGTTGATGATGGCCGACACACCAAAGCTGCTTTCCGTCAAGCGCATCTGGGACCACGCCGACCACAACGCCTTCACCGACCTCGTGCGCTGGCGCGACCGCTGGTGGTGCACCTGCCGCGAGGGGGGTGGCCACGTCTCGGAGTATGGGGGCCTGCGTGTCATCGTGTCGGATGATGGTGAGCAGTGGCAATCCGCCGCCCTCGTGGAGCAGCCCGGGCTCGATCTGCGCGACCCGAAGCTCTCGGTCACTGCCGACGGGGTCCTGATGCTTCTCGGCGGCGCCCGCGACTGGTCTGAGGACCAGCGCCGCCCGCTGGTGAGCATGTCCTGGTTCTCCGCCGACGGCGAGAGCTGGTACGGGCCGTGGACCATCGGCGATCCGGACCTGTGGCTCTGGCGCGTAACATGGCACGGGGGCCTCGGCTGGAGCATGGGCTATGGCTGCGGCGAGAAGCGTCTCGTGCGCCTCTACCGCAGTCGATGCGGACGCGTCTTCGAGACCGTTGTCCCGAGTGCCTTCGATGCGGGCTACCCCAACGAAACGGCCATGCTCTTTCTCGAGGACGACACGGCCCTCTGCCTGCTGCGCCGCGATGGAGACGACCCGAGTGCCCAGCTCGGCCGCGCGCAGCCTCCGTACGAGTCCTGGCAGTGGACGGACCTCGGTGTGAGAATCGGCGGACCGGAGATGATCCGGCTGTCCGACGGCCGGATCGTCGCCGCTGTGCGCCTCTACGATGACCACGTGCGCACATCGTTGATGTGGCTTGACCCCGACGTGGGCCGGCTCACGGAGTTCCTTGAGTTGCCCTCCGATGGCGACACGTCGTACCCCGGCCTGGTGGCGCACGAGGGTGAGCTGTGGGTGAGCTACTACTCGTCGCATGAGGAGAAGACCTGCGTGTACCTTGCGCGCATTGGCCTCTGAACGGCGATCGTTCGGAGAGCGCAGACCGACCGGGAGGAGCAGCGGTATGAGACACGCGATAGTCGCACTCGCGTTTGCAGCGATGACGGCAGCCGCCTCGGCACAGGCTCCCATCGCGATCGAGTGGTCCGAGGGCCCCAAGATGCTGCAGGCAACCGCCGGGGGCATGACGGGCATCATCGGCCGCGACCTGATCGTCGCTGGCGGCACGTTCTGGCACACCCCCGAGGCCAAGCGATATGTGCCCTGGACGCAGATCTACGACACTGTCGGCGACAGGTGGCGCATGGGGCCGGACATGCCCGCGGAGCGCGCGTACGCCTTCAGCGTTACGATCGGCGATCGGCTCTACGTGATGGGCGGCGCCGGACAGGATGGCGAAGCGGTCACCGACGGCTGGATCCTGCGGCGCACACAGGGCGAGGACGGTCCCACCTACGAGTGGATCGACGGGCCGGGCCTCCCGGTCGCCGCAAGCTGGATGATGGGCGGGGCCATAGGTCGCACGATCTACGTGACCGGCGGCGCGAAGGCGGATCTCAGCGAGGCGTTCAACGCCGTCTACGCGCTCGATCTCGGGCGTGAGGATGCCCAGTGGCGCCAGCTCGCGACGATGCCCGGACCGCCAACCTCGCTGCTCGCCGCCACCACCTGCGGCGGCGATCTCTACGTCTTCGGGGGCTATCGCATCGACCGCGAGCCGGGCGAGAACGTCGACGACGCCTGGCGCTACGATGTCAGTGAGGACGAGTGGGTGCGGATCCGGCCGATGCCCTTCGCCGGCCGCGCGATGACCGCGCTGGCGCTCGATGAGCGGCGCATCCTGATCTTCGGGCCCTACGTGCAGACCGCCGAGGAGGCGGAGATCCACGGCGTCGGACACGGGCACAGCGGTGCGGTGCTGCTCTACGACACCGAGACGGATCGCTACGAGCCCCTGCAGCCGATGCCGCGCACGGTGGTCGAGATCTTCTTCGCTCTGCGCGACGGCAGGCTCTACGGCGCGGGCGGCGAGTGGCTGTTCAAGGTGCGCTCGCCCTTCCTGTTCATCGGTGACATCCGTCCGGTCGGCGCCGATGACTGATCCCGAAAAGGCCATTCCAACGGATGCCCGAGATCCCGATGGCCATCGACTGGCGGCGCAGGCTCTTCGACTGCGCCGCGCAGTGGATCCACCGGAGGTGAACGCGACGTGCGCCTGACGACAGCCCTCATTATCATCGCTGCGATGACAGGATGGTGCATGGCGATGGCCGACGCCGATGCCGCGAACAGTCCCGAGGTGATCCGCGAGGACGGTCTGACGAAGATACGCTTGCTGCCACCGGGGCCGGACAACCCACGCAACTCCGAGGGCGACTTCGTGACCCTCGAGGACGGTCGCATCATGTTCATCTACACGCACTTCACGGGGGAGAGCGGTAGCGACTTCGCCCCCGCGCACCTTGCGGCCCGTTACTCCGACGACGGAGGCTACACCTGGACGGCCGAGGACGAGGTCGTCGTTCCCAACGAGGGCGGGGACAACGTCATGTCCGTCTCACTACTGCGGCTGCAGGACGGGCGGATCGCGCTGTTTTACATGCGCAAGGACAGTCGCGAGATGTGCATCCCCTGGGTGCGTTTCTCCGAGGACGAGGCGCGGAGCTGGAGCGATGCGATCCGCTGCATCCCCGAGGATGCCTACTTCGTGCTCAATAACGATCGCGCGGTGCAGCTTGAGAGCGGCCGTCTGATCCTGCCGGTCGCCCGCCACAACGAGCCGGGCGGCGAGTGGCATGGAGGCATCGCCATGACGTGGTACTCCGATGACCTCGGAGAGACGTGGCACAAGAGCAACGAGATCCTCCCCGACGAGGGCCTCGCGAGCGGGCTTCAGGAGCCAGGGGTCATCGCGCTGCGGGACGGTCGCCTGATGATGCTCTGCCGCACCAGCGGCGGGTGCCAGTACAGGGCGTGGTCCTCCGATGACGGCGAGACGTGGTCGGCCGCGGAACCGACGGATATCATCTCACCGGTCTCGCCGGCCACGTTCGAGCGGATCCCGCGGACCGGCGATATCCTTCTGGCGTGGAACGATCACCGCGATATCGATGACGAGCGCGCTGGCAAGCGCACTCCCTACACCGTCGCCATCTCTCGCGACGAGGGGCAGACGTGGGAGAATGTGAAGACGATCGACGACGACCCGGAGGGCTGGTACTGCTACACCGCCATGCACTTCGTCGATGACCGTGTGCTGCTGGGCCATTGCGCGGGCGACCGCCGTGTGATGGGCGGGCTGGACCTGACGCAGATCACGGTCTTCGATGTGGACTGGCTTTATGAGTGAGTCCCTCCGGGACCGGTCGTGTCGTGGGGGGCTCGTGCGTGGTCGTCTGAGCGAATACTTCACGCCGGTGCCGGACAGACAGTGGCGCCCCCGGACCACTCAGGTCCGGGGGCGCAAAGGTCCCTGATCCGAATGCCTCAGGACAGCGCTTCGGGTATGCGCTCCTCCTCGACCGAGATCTCCTCGGGTGGCGCGAGCTGCTTCTCCGTGGGCGGTGGGAAGAGGCCGCTGAGCAGCCACCCTGCCACGAACGTCAGCACCGCGCCGATCATCGCGTACCACATGAACGAGAGCTTCCCGAGCGTGGCCACAGTGCCGTAGAACAGCTGCGTGGGCTGCATGTGCCCGGCGATGCTGTTGCCGAACGCCGCGAGCAACGTCACGCCGAAGCCGATGATTGATCCCAGCAGCGCCCCCTGCCAGTTGGCCCTGCGGGTCATCATGCCGAGGAGGAAGATCCCCAGCAGAGCGCCTGAGAACAGGCCGCCGATGCGGTTGGCCATCGCGGCGAGAGTGTCGACGCCAAGCCCGGCCAGCAGCGCCGCGGCCGTGGCCACGAGGCCCCAGATCAGCGTCCACCGCTTCGCGAGCACAAGCTGTGCGGCCTCGTCGATCTTGCGTCGGAAGAGGCCCTGGTAGAAGTCAACCAGCGTCGTGGTGGCGATGGAGTTGATGCCGGAGTCTATCGAAGACATCGTGGCGGCGAAGAGGGCCGCCACGAGCAGCCCGCGGAAGCCGACAGGGAGCTGCTGGGCGATGAAGTAGGGCATGATCCGGTCGGCCTGCTCGGACTGGAAACCGGCCAGCAGTTCGGGGTGCTGGTGGTAGAATGCCCAGAGCATGGCGCCGAGGACGTAAAAGAGCATGCCCACGGGAACGATGATCATGCCGTGGAATATCAGTGACCGCTCTGCCTCCTTCTTGCTCTTGGAGGAGAGGTAGCGCTGGATGGCGACCTGGTCAGTGCCGTACTGGGCGAGGATCGAGAACAGACCGCCGACGAGCACCGCCCATGTCGAGAGGCGGGCGAACGGGTCCCAGGTCCAGTCGAACATGGTCAGCTTGTCATTGGCGAGGGTAACCTGCCAGATGTAGCCGAAGCCGCCATCGACCCCGGTGACCACGGTGTAAACGATGAAGAAAGCCCCGCCGAAGAGGACGGCAAACTGCATGACGTCCGTCCACATGACCGCGGTGAGGCCGCCCATCACGGTGTAGACGGTTGAGGCAACGCCGACGATGACGACGCAGATCCACCACGGTATGTTGAAGAGCTCTGAGATGGCCAGGGCCGGCGCGTAGACCACGAGCGCCATCCAGCCGAGACGCCAGAGGATGAAGAGACCGCTGGCGATGGCCCGCACCGATACGTGAAAGCGCTCCTCGAGATACTGGTAGGCGGTGTAGACGTTCAGGCGGTAGAAGAACGGCAGGAAGACCTTGATGAGGATGGGCACGGTCAGCGGGATGCACAGCAGTGTGCCGCCGAGCTTGAAGTCGTAGTTGAACGCCTCGGTCGGCGCTCCCAGGTACGTGATGGCCGAGAGCAAAGAAGCGATGATCGAGATCGCCACGACCCAGTAGCTCATCGTGCGACCGGCAAGCAGATAGGTCTCGACATCCTCCTGCTTGCGCGACAGCAGGTAGCCCTTGCCGACCACGATCGCCAGGTAGACCACGATGACGATCAGATCAAGCGCT
>JALGTR010000349.1 GCA_029821265.1 Candidatus Zipacnadia bacterium | reverse complement strand
ATCGAAGCGATCGATCAGGGCCCGCGCCCGTTCGAAGAGCGGTCGCAGATTCGCTGCCTTCACGCGATACTCGCCGGCGAGCTGCCGAACGCTGAGCTGGCTGTCCATCCTCACCTCGCGGCGCCTGCGCCCGAGCCTCCGGGCGGCCGCCAGACCCTCCACGAGGGCCTGATACTCCGCGACGTTCACTGTGGTGGCCTCAAGCGGGATGGAGCCCTCGGCCAGGACCCGGCCGTCCGGAGCCTCGAGCACGAATCCGGCGCCAGCCGGCCCCGGGTTGCCCAGTGACGCCCCATCGGTATGCAGGATACCTGAGTCTATCTCCTCGCGAGCCGCGACCCGCAATACGTCCACAGTCCGGGCGCCCCGGAAGCGGATCTCCCGGCAGGCGGCGCGGAGCTGTTCGATCTCTGACACGATGCGACCAATCCTGACGCCGGGCTGCCAGCCAGAAGGCGTGAAAGGGCGGCCTCGGGCACCGTAGAAGATCGCGAGCGTCACCGCGGCCTCACGGCCGGGCTCTCCCCACACGTCTTCCTCAGGATCGGGCGCCGCCGGCAGCAGCAGGACGTCGCCCGGATCAGGTCGCTCGGTCTCGTTGTCCACCGGCACGCGTCTATCTCGCGGCTCACCGTGGCGTGCGGGAATGCCCACAAGCACCGCCGGGCCGGCGTAGATGGCGTGCACGGCCTGTCCCACGAACGGCGTCTCGAGCATTCGCCAGAGCAGGTCGCAGGCGTTCGGCGCGTTCTCGGTGTCCAACTCCACCGGCGCCGTCAGGCTGTCATTGTGGAAGCGTATCAGTATCTGCGGACTCATCCGTCCCCTCCAGCTCAGTCTCGTCGGGAAGCGTCGCCCCCGGCCCGTAGAGCGCCGGCGCGGCCTGGCCCGTGTCGGTGCGTCTGGCAAGCTGCGGCCGCCCGATGGCCTCGGCCATCATTACCAGGTCGAAGCCCTCCTTGCGCATACGGAGATCGTAGTACAGTAGAACGCTTCCCACGATCTGCAGAGGTTGGAGGATCACCTCACCGGTCGCCGACAGGCCGCTCCTGATGGCCTCGGCGATCGCCAACGTGATCACCCCGCTGTGCACGAGATACTCTGCGCCAAAGCTGAAGGGCCAGATGACGCTCATGGTCAGGGCGCCAACGAGCAGTCCAAGGACACCCAGAACCACCAGCACAGTCCAGAAGCGTCCCGCGGTCAGCTGCCACGAGCGCGAGATCGCCCTGATTGCGCCGCAGTCCTCGAGCACGACAACAATCGCGGCCGCGTAGAGCCGCACCATGGCCGCCAGGCCCGCAGTGACGGCGACAAGAACCACCAGCAGTGCGGTGATAGCGAAGGCAGGTTCAAGAACCGCGCCGACTTCGCCGCCGAGCAGACCGGTGCTGAGGATGACGGCTACGAGCGCCAGCGAAAACGCCGCCCATATCGCCACAATGATCAGCCATGCGATCGCAGAGACGCCGAGCAGCGATGGCAGATGCCGCAGGGCGAAGCCGTAGACCTCGCGTATCGATGGTCGGCGTCCAAGATAGTACTCGGAGACCGCCCGAGCCATCGCTGCCTGCACGATCGGGAGTGCCAGGGCAAGAAGCAGCACGTAGGCGCCAATGGCCGCCAGTCCACGCACGCTGAGCTGCTCGAACCCGGCGTCGATGTCAAAACCCTCGTAGAGGAGCAGCACGGCGACGGTCTGGACGATCCCAAGAGGCACGTGGACAACCGCGCTGATGCGGACAAGCTGGCCGAAATGGCCACGATAGACCCGCCAGACGAGGTCCAGCAGGTCGGCCACCCCGAGTGGCCGGAGCTCCCACGCGACCTGTTCACTCGGCGTCGCTGCGCTCATGGGCCCCCAGCACTGGGAATTCCTCGTCTTCGCACGCCCCTGGTGGCGCCTCGGTCACGCGAGCATGCTCTTCGACGACGGCTCCATCGAGAGTCACCGGCTCTGCGATCGAGGCGCCCGGGAGGAGGATGACGTTCGCAAGCTCGGCATTGTCGCAGATCTCGCTGCCTGCCATGGCGACGACGTTCGGCCCCACTCTTGCGTTCCCGATCTGAACGTCGGGTCCGATCAGGGCTGGCGGCAGAAGCTCGGCTCGCGGCGAGATGCGGGCCTCGGGATGGATGACGATCCCGCTTCGAGACATCCGCTGCACGATCTTCCCGGACACCTCCACCGCGCTTGAAGGCCGCGCAACGTCCGACCAGTAGCCCTCGATCTCAAACGCCCGCACCCTGACGCCATGTTGAAGCATGGTGTCTATCGCCGCCGGCACCTCCAGCTCGCCCCGTGGCGAGAGCGGGGTTTGTCTGAGGATCTCGAGCAGGTTCGGCCGGAAGACGAACAGCCCCGCGTTGTTGTAGTTCGTCGTC
>JALGTR010000108.1 GCA_029821265.1 Candidatus Zipacnadia bacterium | reverse complement strand
GATCCGGCGCGGCCATGACCTCCATCTTCGTCAGCAATCGGGTCAGGCCGCCGCTTGCGAGCACCATACGTTCGTCGAGCGTCGAGGGCTCGGGCCAGGCGGTAAGCACGATGATCGGCGGACGGTCGGCGACACTGCGCAGTGATCTGAGCACCTCGTAGCCGTCAGTTCCGGGCATGCGCAGATCGAGCAGCACGGCGTCCACATCGTCTGCACCGCTGCCGAGCAGATCGAGGCAGTCCCGGCCGTCGGTAACCTGAACCAGCTCGTAGCCGTGGGGAGCGATGAGCTGGGCGAGGACCGAACCGAAGCGCTTGTCGTCATCGACCAGAAGCAGCCGGGGGCGCTCCCGCTCCGCGGTGAGCATCCGTTTCATGGTCTCGGCGAGCAATCCACGCACATGGCGTTTGTCGATGACCTCGACGCTGTCGGGGAGCTCCTCGCCGGTCATGCGCCGGGAGAGCACCTCGACGTCGCCGCTGACCATGACCACGGGGACGTTCCCGAATGCGTGGCTCTGGCGGAGCTCGACGAGGAGGTCCCAGCCCGTGTTCAGCCGCGCTCCCTCGCAGGCCGGCAGGCCGTAATCGAGCGTAATGGCGGCAGGCCTGTGCTCCTCGATGGCCTCCAGGGCGTCGTCGGCGGTCGCCGCCCACATTGTCGCGTAGCCTCGATCCTCCAGCAGGTCGCAGAGCGTGCGGCGGAAGGGCGGATCGTCCTCAACGACCAGCACGAGCGGCCGGTCGCCGTGGTCAGCGCGTTGCGGGCCCTGCCAGCCGCCGCACCTCTCGCCGCGGTCGAGCGGGAGGGTGAAGAAGAATGTGGCTCCCTGTCCCTCGCCGGGGCTGGCAGCGCCCATCGCCCCGCCCATCAGTTCGACCAGCCGCTGGCTGATCGTCAACCCCAGGCCGGAGCCGCCGTGCGAGCGCGTGGTGCTGCCATCGATCTGCACGAACTTGTCGAAGATCGTGTCGATGCGATCGGGCGGGATCCCGATGCCGGTGTCCGCGACCTCGAAGCGGATATCGCCCTCCTCGTGACGGACGCGATGTGAGACCGTCACCTCGCCGCCCTCGGGCGTGAACTTGATGGCGTTGCCAAGCAGGTTGATGAGCACCTGCTTGAACCGCTCCTCATCGCACCATGCCGTCAGCTCAGGATCCACGCGCTCAAACCGCAGGTCGATGCCCGCCTGATCAGCCTGCACGCGGATGAGGCTGCGGACGTCGTCGAGCACGGGTGCGACCGGAACAGGCTCCGGCTCGATGCTGAGTTTCCCGGCCTCGATCTTCGCCACATCGAGCACGTCGTTGATGAGCGAAAGCAGGTGTCTGGCGCTCTCGGCCGCGCCCTCGAGGAACTCCCGTTCCTCCTCCTCCGAGTCGCACAGCCCATTGAGCACAAGCTGAAGGTAGCCAATTATGCCGTTGAGCGGAGTTCGGATCTCGTGTGAGGTATTGGCGAGGAACTCGCTCTTGAGGCGGTTGGCCTCCTCGGCCTCGTGCCGAGCCATCTCGAGGTCGCGGTTCGCCACGCGCAGGTCCTCCAGCGCCTTCTCACGCTCATCACGGACGAGCCTTCGCTCCTCCTCCACCCCGATGGCCGCGGCGCTGATCCCGATGATGCGCTCATCCTCCTCTGAGCACGTGACGTTGCGACGGTAGAAGGTGCACAGCGCCCCAACGAGGCCATTCTGGCCTGCAACGACCTTGCCCACGTAGCTCCGGGCGCCATGCTCGCGCACGTTCGGATCCACCTCGGCGAACCGGCTCTCGTGCAGGTCGTGAAGCACGACCACCTCGGTCTCGCCCTGTTCCATCACGAACTGGCAGATGAAGCCGGTCATATTACGCGGCATAGCGAAGCCCTCGGGCGTCTGCCACGTGGACACGCTGCGCACCCCGTCGTTTTCGCGCCGCACGTAGACCGCCCAGTCGGCGCCGAGCACCTCCCCGGCCAGGGCCGTGAGGCTTTCGATGTTGCCCATCGGGTCGGCGCCGAAGCCGAGGAAGCATTCGTTGACCCGACGCAGGCGCTCCTCCCAGTGCTTGCGGTCGCTGATATCCCGCGCGACCGACAGCACCGTCGGGCGGCCATCGAGCTCGAACAGGTGTGAGCTTATCTCGACCGGGATCTCACGACCGTCGCGCGCTCGATGGCAGCTCTCGTACAGCGCCCGGCCGGTCTGCGTGAGCTGATCGATCAGCGCCGGCACCATCGGCCAGCATTCCGGGGCGTCGATGTCCGCCGGCGACATCCTCAGCAACTCCTCACGCGAGTAGCCCAGCCGCTCGCAGGCGAGGTCGTTGACCGCGATGAAGTTGCCGGGCGGCCCGTCCTCGGGCAGCGGATGGACGAACATCGCATCGTTGCAGCTGCTAAAGAGCATCCGGTACCGCTGCTCGCTCTCGCGCAGGGCCTGTTCGGCGCGCGCCCTGGTGATGATCAGTGCGAGCTGCCCCGCGAAGTGCTCGAGAAAACGTTTCTCGCGGTCGGGCAGGGGCTCGCCGCTGGCCTTTCCGATGGCGATCTGCCCCACCGTCTCACCCTCGCACAGCAGTGGTACCTGACATACGTAGCTGACGTCCAGGGCATCGTAGATCGACGGGGCGATCGCTTCCATGTCCTCCTCTCCCGGCGGAGCGAGATCGGCGATCAGCCCGAGGATCTCCTCGCGGCCGTAAAACTCCATCAGCTCCGCGGCGTCGAACGCGCGATGGCTGCGAGTGCGCGCGACCACATGGCCGGCGACGCTGGCGATCTGCGCGTAGATCCCCTGCCCGCACATCATCTGGCAGGCCTCGGAGAGATCCTCATCGGGGTCGCGATCATCGATCACCGGAAGGAACAGCTCGACGTAGTCGTAGCCGAAGATGCCCCTGAGTTGGTCGCAGGAGTACTGGATCGCGTCGGCCAGCGACCCGCCGGCGTTGAGACGGTGACTCATCGAGTTGAGAAGCTCCAGGCGCGCGTTTGTCAGCCACAGCTTCTCCTCGGCCTGCTGGCGCTGCCTGATGTCGCCAATCAGGCGCGCGCCGAGGTAGACCAACGTGAGCCCCATCACCAGCGTGGTGAGGGCAAATATCTGGAGCATCTCACTCCGTGTTCCTCGCAGGCCATTCTCCGCCTGGACCACGTTAGCGTGCGCAGATTGCACGTGAACTCGTTCGAGGGCCGAGGACGCCACCGCGCCCAGCAGGACCAGTGACACGATCATCATCACCACCGCGGTGATGACGAATGTGGTCACGGAGCCCGGACCGCACGCGGCGTTCTTCATGGCGTATGCACTCTTCACTCAGGCCGCGATCCGATTGCGTCCGGCCTGCTTGGCCTGATATAGTCGCGTATCCGCTGCCTCGACCAGCGCCGCCGCCGGATCGGGCTCGCCGAGGATCTTCGCATCCAGCATCGCCACGCCCACACTGATGGTCACGGAGATGAGCGTCTCTCCCACGCAGACGCGTAGCTCCGCGACCCGCCTGCGTATGCGCTCGGCCAGCTCGCGCGCACAGAAGACGCTGGTGTCGGGCGCGATCACCGCCAGCTCCTCGCCGCCGTAGCGCGCCGCCACATCCACGCCGCGTCGCACTTCGGCGTCTATGAGCTTCCCCACCGTGCGCAGGACCTCGTCGCCCGCCTGATGCCCGTACCGATCATTGATGTGCTTGAAGTGGTCAAGGTCCATCATCAACAGGGCGAGCGCTCCGGCGTTGGCGCCGGTGACACGCTCGCGGAGGACGTCGTCGAAGTACCGCCGGTTGTGCAGGCCGGTCAGAGCGTCGCGGTTGGCCTCATCACGCAGTTCGTCGCAGGTATCCGCCATCTCCCGCTCACGCGCGGCGACCCGCGCCCCTGCCCGGACCCGCGCGATCAGCTCATCGTGGTCCACCGGCTTGGTCATGTAGTCGTCAGCACCCTCGTTGAGCGCGTGGACGATGTCGGACTTCTCGGTGCGCGAGGTCACCATGATGACGTAGGCTCGCCCGTCGGTGGCCGCCTTGAGGCGTCTGCAGACCTCCACGCCGTCCACACCCGGCATCATCCAGTCGATCACCGCCACATCGACGCTCGAGCCCAGAACACCCAGCGCAGCCTCCCCGTTCTCAGCCACAATCACCCTGAAGCCCGATCGCTTCAGCAGGTGCGTCATGATCCGGCGGGAGGCCGGGTCGTCCTCGGCCAGCAGAACCCTGGTCTCGTCCAACTCGCCGCACTCCTGTCCGCAGGTGTTCTGGCGCTCCAGCAGTACCATCGGCCCGCAGGCCCGCCCTCTGAAGCGCCTCCCGCGCTGTCGGATGAAGGTTCCGGGCGCGAGATAGTGAACTGTGCCCGCGGGGAGCGAAGCGAGACGACACTTCTCTGAGAGAGGGACTATGATGTTCGCGAACGCCGGTGAAGCGGTTGAATTCATCGCATCAGAAGGCGTCGAGATGATCGACCTGCGCACAATCGACCTCATCGGTCGCCAGCGACACGTGACGCTCTCGGCGGCCGACCTGACCGAGGATGACCTGCATTTCGGCGCGGGGCTCGATACATCCAGCTACGTCGGCTACAAGTCCGTGGAGCGAGGGGACATGCGCGTGGTGCCCGACGTAAGCACAGGACTGCTCGATCCCTTCGCGGAGATGAAGACATTGAGCTTCATCTGCGACATCGTTGAGCCCGTGAGCGGCGAGGACTACTCGCGCGATCCCAGGGGTGTTGCCCGCCGCGCGGAGAGATACTTCACCGAGATCATCGGCACGGGCGAGGTCCTTTTCTCGCCCGAGATTGAGTTCTACCTGTTCTCGAGCGCCGAGTATACCTCCGAGATGATGGCCTCAGGCTACTATGTGACCTCCGAGGCGATGCTGGAGGGCGGTGGCAACCTCGGGAGCCCCGAGCTCGGCTACCGGATGGCCCCACACACCGGGTACCACGCTGCACCGCCCCGCGACCGCCTCTCCGACCTGCGCTCGAAGATGCTCAAGGCCATCCGCGACGCCGGAGTGCCGACCCACTACCACCACCACGAGGTTGGCGCACCGGGCCAGGTGGAGGTCGAGGTCGGCTTCGGACCGTTGCTCAGGATGTCCGACGCGGTCATGACCATGAAGTACCTCATCGCCAATATCGCGGCTCAGGCGGGCCTCTCCGCCACCTTCATGCCCAAGCCCATCTACGGTGAGGCCGGCAACGGAATGCACGTCCATCAGTACGTCAGTCACGAGGGTAGGTCGCTGTTTTGGGATGCCGATGGCGAGTACGCCAATCTCAGCGAGATGGCCCTGCACTGGGTCGGTGGCCTGCTCAAGCACGCCGGCGCGCTGCTCGGCCTCTGCAGCCCCAGCACCAACTCATACCGCCGACTTGTGCCGGGCTACGAGGCCCCGATCAGCGCGTTCTTCGGGCTCTCAAACCGAACCGCCGCGATTCGCGTGCCCGCGTACGCGGTGAACGAGACCGAGAACCGGGTGGAGTTCCGGCCGCCAGACGCAAGCTGCAATCCGTATCTGGCGCTTGCCGCGATGATGATGGCGGGGCTCGACGGGGTGCGTGAGCAGATCGATCCGACCGAGAACGACTTCGGTCCCTTCGACGAGGACATCGTTGAGATGCCCGCCGACCAGCGTGCGCGCATCAAGCAGCTTCCGACGACGCTGGAGGACGCGCTCGACGCCCTGGAGGCCGATTACGACTTCCTGCTCGCTGGCGGCGTGTTCCCGCAGGATCTGATCGAGGAGTGGCTTGTGCTCAAGCGCGAGGAGGCCGCGGCCGTCAACCGGCGGCCACACCCGCACGAGTACGTGATGTACTACGACCTGTAGGCCGCCCGGCGACGCCGGTGGCGAGCCAGATCTCGACCTGTTCTCGCCGCCGCACCGGCACCTCGAGGATTGACCTTGACAGGGCCGCGACGCATGGTGTAACGTGGCGCCAGATGATACGCCGGGGGCGGCGACCAGAGGGTTGCCGCCCCCTCTCCACGCCTCGCACAACGTCGACAGCGACGCAGCTCTCGCTTCAGCAAGACGCTTCGCCGGGCGTTTGGTTGCATGGGCCGCTGTCATGCCTGCGCGCCTGAGCCACAACATACACGGGTGAGACGCAGATGGCCACAAACAGGACCCTTCCGTTCAAGGATATGGGCGGCTGCTCGATCTCCGGAGTGATGGACGAGAGCGGCCGACGGTTCTCGGGCGAGGAGATCATCCGGTCGATCCGCAACATGCACGAGCGCTCCAACGGCCTCGGCGGCGGCTTCGCGGCCTACGGCATCTTCCCCGAGCGCGCCGACCAGTACTGCATGCAGCTTATGTTCGACACGCCCGAGGCGAAGCGCGAGACCGAAGCGTTGCTCGACGAGCGCTGCAATGTGCACTACGCCGAGGATATCCCCACCCGCCCGCACGAAGCGATCACCGACGAACCCCTGCTGCACCGCTACTTCGTGAGCGTCGAGCCCGACAAGAGTCGCCCGCACCTGGACGAGAACGACCTGATGGTCGAGCTGCACATGGAGATCAACACCACCATCCAGGACGCGTTCGTCTTCTCGGCCGGTAAGAACATGGGCTGCTTCAAGGGCGTCGGCTTCCCGGAGGACATCGGGGAGTACTTCCGCCTCGAGGAGTACGAGGCGTACACCTGGATCGCGCACGGTCGCTTCCCGACGAACACGACCGGCTGGTGGGGCGGCGCGCATCCGTTTTCGATCCTCGATTGGGCCATCGTGCACAACGGCGAGATCTCGTCCTACGGCATCAACAAGCGCTATCTTCGCAACTTCGGCTACGAGTGCACGCTGCAGACCGACACCGAGGTCATCGCGTACCTCTTCGACCTGCTGATCCGCAAGCATGGCCTGCCGCTTGAAGTCGCCTGTCAGGCGATGGCGCCGCCATTCTGGGAGGACATCGAGCGGATGCCCGAGCGTGAGCAGGCGCAGGCGAAGGCCATACGGGCGGTCTACGGCGGCGCGCTGCTCAACGGCCCGTTCGCAGTCGTGGTCGGCAGCACGGGCCGCATGATCGGCTTCTCCGACCGTACCAAGCTACGTCCGCAGGTATGTGCACGCGGGGGCGACCGGCTGTACATCGCCTCCGAGGAGGCGGCCATCCGCACCATCTGTCCGGACCCGGACGTCGTCTGGCATCCCGACGGCGGCGAGCCCGTCGTCGGTGAGCTGCAGGCGGGCGTTCAGGTGGCCTGAGGCCGCGGTCGAGACTCACCGTTCGCATCTGTCGCCGGGAGCTGTCAGCATTGCCTAATTGGCTTATTGAACCCGATTTCGTCGTGGAACGCGATCCTGACCGCTGCATCCAGTGCGAGGTGTGCGTGCGTCAGTGCGCCAATGAGGCGCATGAATTCGACGAGGAGCTGCAGGAGGTCTTCACCGACAGCACCCGGTGCGTGGGCTGTCATCGATGCGCCTCCCTCTGCCCCACCGACGCCATCTCCATCCGGCCGGCGGAGCTTGAGTTCCGTCCAAACGAGAACTGGTCCGCGCAGGCGATCCGCAACATCTACAAGCAGAGCGAGCAGGGCGGGGTGCTGCTCACCGGCATGGGGAACCCCGAGCCGCTCCCGATCTACTGGGATCGCATGCTGCTGAACGCCTCACAGGTCACCAATCCCTCGATCGATCCGCTCCGTGAGCCGATGGAGCTGCTCACACATATCGGCAGCAAGCCGCAGAGGCTCGAGTTCTCCGGTGGCGAGACGCCACAGTTGGAGACCACGCTGGGCCCGCAGCTTGAGCTGCACGTGCCGGTCATGTTCTCGGCGATGTCCTACGGTTCGATCAGCTACAACGCGTCCGAGGCGCTGGCGCGAGCGGCGAACGAGGTCGGCACCTACGCCAACACCGGGGAGGGCGGTCTCCACGAGGACCTTCGGCAGTATGCCGGACGGATGATCGTGCAGGTCGCCTCGGGGCGCTTTGGAGTCGACGTGGACTACCTCAACTCGGGTGCGGCGGTCGAGATCAAGATCGGGCAGGGCGCCAAGCCGGGCATCGGCGGCCACCTGCCCGGTGAGAAGGTCTCCGCCGACATCTCGGCCACGCGGATGATCCCCGAGGGAACCGACGCTCTCTCCCCCGCGCCACACCATGACATCTACTCGATCGAGGACCTGCGGCAGTTGATCTACGCGATCAAGGAGGCCACACGCTACCGCAAGCCGGTGGGTGTGAAGATCGCCGCGGTGCACCACGTCGCGGCTATCGCGTCCGGCTGCGTCCGCGCGGGCGCCGACTTCGTGGCCATCGACGGCTATCGCGGCGGCACTGGGGCGGCCCCCACGATGATCCGTAACAACGTCGGCATTCCCATCGAGTTCGCGCTCGCCGCGGTTGACAGTCGACTGCGCGAGGAGGGTATCAGGCAGGATGCCGGCCTGATCGTCGCCGGCAGCTTCCGCTGTGCCGCGGACGTCGTGAAGGCCATCGCCCTCGGCGCCGACGCCTGCTACATCGGCACCGCCGCGCTCGTCGCCATGGGCTGCCACGTCTGCCAGAAGTGCTACACGGGCAGGTGCAACTGGGGTATTGCGACGCAGGATCCCTACCTGACCCGCCGTCTGAACCCGAACATCGCCACCCGCCGGCTCGTGAACCTGCTCGAGAGCTGGGCCCATGAGATCCAGGAGATCATGGGCGGGATGGGCATCAACGCCATCGAAAGCCTGCGCGGCAACCGCGACCACCTGCGCGGCGTCAACCTGACTGACCGCGAGCTCAATGTCCTCGGCATCCAGATGGCCGGAGAGTGACCTGCGTGTCGCGTCTGAGGCTGCACACGGTCCATCGGCTTTGCGACAAGCTCCGGCCCCGCGCCGGTGAGCAAGGGAGCGCCCGTTGATGAAGCGCATCATCATACACGAGGAGTACTGCATCGGCTGTGGGCTGTGTGAAGTCCACTGCATCGTCAAGCACTCCCGCACCGGGAAGATCATCCGCGCCTTCAAAGAGGAACGCGACCAGATCGTCCCCGGTGTGCAGGTCGAGCGCGACGGCTACGAATCGTTCGCGCTTCAGTGTCGGCACTGTGATGACGCGGTCTGCATCGAGGCCTGCATGACCGGCGCCATGCACCGCGACCCGGAGACCGGCGCGGTCCTGTGTGATACCGACCGCTGCGTCGGCTGCTGGATGTGCATCATGGTCTGCCCCGCGGGCGCGATTCAGCAGGGCGCGGACGGCACGGTGGCATCGAAGTGCGACGCCTGCACCGACGAGGAAATCCCGGTGTGCGTGGCAAACTGCCCGAACGAGGCGCTGGTACTCGAAGATGAAGAGTAAGTCGAAGTACCTCATCATCGGCAACTCCGTGGCCGCGGTCGCGGCCGTCAGCGGCATCCGCCAGATCGACGAGAGCGGCGAGATCACGCTGGTGTCCCGCGAGCCGCACCACACCTACTCGCGGCCGCTGATCACGTATCTGCTCGGTGGCAAGGTCACCGAGGAGCAGATGGCCTACAGGCCGGCGGACTGGTACGAGAAGTCGAACGTCAACGCGCTCCTCGGAACCGAGATCACCCGCGTGAATCCGGACGAGCACACGGTCGAGACCGCCGATGGCGAGACGCTTGGTTACGAAAAGCTGCTTATCGCCACCGGCGGCACGCCGATCGTGCCGGGGAACGTCGCCGGCACCGACGCGGCCGGTGTCTTCACCTTCACCACCTGGGACGATGCGAAGGCCATCGAGGCCTACATCGCCGAGCATGGCGTGGAGTCCGCGGTCGTCGTCGGCGGCGGCCTCATCGGCCTGAAGTCCGTCGAGGCGCTGATCGAGCTGGGTATCCAGACGACGGTGGTCGAGCTCGCCGAGACGATGCTCAGCGCGTCATTCGATCGGACCGCCTCGGAACTGGCTCAGAGGCGCCTCGCCGAGGAAGGCGTTCAGGTGAGGACCTCGACCACCACCGAGGAGATCCTCGCCCAGGAGGGCCGGGTCGTCGCCGCAAAACTCACGGACGGCGAGACGATCCCATGCGGTCTGGTCATCTTCGCCATCGGCGTCCTGCCCGCGACCGAAATCGTCGAGGGCACCGACATCGAGATCGATCGCGGGATCGTGGTCGATGACAGGATGCGCACCTCGGTGGAGGACGTCTACGCTGCGGGCGACGTGGCGCAGGCACGGGAGCTGATCTGTGGCGAGAAGCGCTGCATCGCGATCTTCCCGAACGCCTTCAGGCAGGGAGACGTGGCGGGGCGCAACATGGCCGGCGGGGACGCGAGCTTCGAGGGCGGCCTGGTCATGAACTCCGTGACCGTCGTGGACGTGCCGACCATCTCCGTGGGCGTTACCGAGCCTCTCGACGACAGCTATGAGACGATGGTGCAGCTCGATGAGGATGCATACACCTACCGCAAGATCGTGCTGCATGACGGGCGCATCGTGGGCGCGGTCTTCGTCGGGGACATCGAGCGCGCGGGCATCATCACCGGCCTGATCCGTGAGGGCCTCGACGTCTCGAACTTCCGTGATATGCTCATCTCACGAGACTTCGGACTCATCCAGCTTCCGACCGAATACCGCAGGCGAGTCATCTCCGGGACGGGAACGCGAGCATGAGGATCGACGCAGCAGGTATCCACTACCGACAGCTCAACGAGCAGATCAATGAGGCCGTTGACGCCGGCGAGACCGAGTTCGTGCTCGACAACGTCCTCGGCCACCGGTATATCGGCGCCGGCCTCCGCGACGGGGTGCACCTGACGATCAACGGCATCCCCGGCAACGATCTCGCGGCGTTCATGGACGGGGCCGAGATCGAGGTTCACTCCAACGTGCAGGACGGCGTCGCCAATACCATGAACGCCGGGCGGATCATCGTGCACGGCGACGGTGGCGACATCCTCGGGCACTCAATGCGTGGCGGCCACGTGCTCGTGCGGGGCCTCGTCGGCTACCGCTGCGGCATCCACTGCAAGGCCTACGAGGAGCGGCTGCCGGTGATGGTCGTGGGGACCACCGCGGGCGACTATCTCGGCGAGTACATGGCCGGAGGCGTGATCGTGGTGCTCAACGCCGAGGACACGGACGGCTCCCCGGTCGGACGATTCTGCGGCACCGGCATGCACGGCGGCGCGATATTCGTCCGGGGCGAGATCGAGGAGCACCAGCTGGGCGCTGAGGTTACGGTCGAACCGGTGGGCGAGGCTGACCGGGATATGCTCGAGGCGATCATCCGCGAGTGGTCGATGGCGTTCGGGGTGGATCCGGGCCGCTTTGCCCCTGAGGAGTTCGTGAAGATATTCCCTCGCAGCAGCAGGCCGTACGGCAAGCTCTACGCCTACTGACGCGTCATATACATCCTGTCACAATTCATTTACATTCACATTCCGCTGTGTGCTCCGCGTTCGCACGTCAGGAGCACAATCAGGAGGCGCGCTCTTCCCCCGGCGCGCCTCCTTTCATTTCTCACTTCGGCTCCTCTGTGCTCCCAGGCGGCCTCAGACCGAGACCCTTCCACCGTGGCTTCGCGTGCCGCTGAAGCGACGGCCGGGGGGCACAACTCTCTGGCTCCGTCGTCTTCTTCTGCTGCGCCTTCGCCCACGGATTGGGAACCCTCTCCGGCGGCCACCAGCGCAGGACGACTACGCCTGAGAGCACCCCGATCAGCGCCCCCACGACCACGTCCGAGACGAAATGCGCATCGGCGAGAACGCGCGTGATGGAGACGAAAACCGCGTAGCTGTAGGCCAGCCAGCGAATCCGCGGGAAGTAGGCGCCGATGATCGTCGCGAACAGAAATGCGAACGAGGCGTGACCGGAGGGGAATGAGTGGTATCCGTCGTGCCAGCCGAAGAACAGATCGGGGTCTCCGTTCTGGCGCGGCCGGGGTCGGCCCGTGAACTGCTTGATCAGCTCGGTCGAGCCCGTCTGTATGACGTAGCCGACGACCAACGTCAGGAGCAGTGTGCGCCAGCGGTACGCCGCGGCGATCAGCGCAATCGCGACGAGCATCGGCGCAGCGCGCCAGCCACCCAGCAGGTTGCCGACATGCGCGATGGCGTCGAATATCTCGCGCTCAAACAGCGGCGCCTCCAGGATCTTCAGCCGCGGATCGATGTAGAGATACGCAAGGAGCGCCGCGACCGCTGTGAGGGTCACCAGCAGCCACGCCGCCGCGCGTTTGGGATCGCAGTCTCGCTGCCCGTCCAAATCGTGCTCCTCGCGCATTCTCTCCCGTCCAGGCTCTACGATGGCCTCGAGTCGCATTATACCACCTCACGGGCGCGCACTCAACGGAGGATCGGCACGAGCAATTCCGGCCGGCGCCGAAAGCCGGTGTGGGAGAGCCTGTGAATCTGATCGCAGCGTGGAGGCCGCCTCATGCCAATCGACAAGCTGCTGCACGGCGAACCGGAGGCATTCGGAAGACCGGGCATCGAGCCGGGCTGGACCTGCCCGAGTCGGGCGAGTGCACCCTCGCGAACACCTTCGGCGACAGCCTTCATCAGACCGCGACCGTGCTGCATCAGGTCCTCGCGGTGCCGTGGCGGGAGACGCGGCGGCGCTTCGGTGAGCAGTGTCGGCGGGCGTGCTGCTCGATCGAGGACCTCGACGGCAGCTCTGGTGACGACGGCCGCCTCTACCGGATCAGCCACAAGCTTCTGCTCTCGCACGAGGACAAGACCTATCCCGGGTCGCTCATCGCATCGGCCTCGATCCCCTGGGGCGAGGTCCGGTCATGGGAGGGCCGGGACTACTCTGTTCAGGTGGGCTGATCGAGCGCCGGGTCGAGCTTTTGCGGCGTACCCCGGCTGAAGTGCGCTATCGCTCCACGACTTGACAGGGGCCGCCATCTGCCGGTATCCT
>JALGTR010000348.1 GCA_029821265.1 Candidatus Zipacnadia bacterium | reverse complement strand
GAGAAGGCGCCGACGGTCTACCGGCAGATGACCGGCGGTGATCCGCAGGCGAATGCGTCCGAACTCAGCACGCAGTTCAAAGCCATCTCAGGACTGCTGGCGGCGCGAAAAATGGTGCGCACCTTCGTGCCGGACCACGGGGTGGGGCGGCACAAGTGCTCGATCATGGGCGACCTCGAGCAGATGGGACCGGTCGGTCTGCAAGAGGCGGATGAGTTCTGGCGCAAGGCCGCTGGCACGACCATCTCCCCCGCGCGCATCGGCCAGCATGACCGCCTGTGCGCGGTGTCACTCGTGAAGCGCTTTTGCCACAGTGATGACGAGCTGCGCGTCCTGTCCGGCACTGTCCCCGAGACCGCGGAAGTGGCGGCGGGCCGGTGGCTCGCAGAACGGGACCCCGCTGCCCAAACCCGCTTCAGCGATGCTCATGCAGACCTGCAGAAGGCCCTCAAGGATGCGGGGAAGACCGCAGAGACCGAATGGCGCTGTCTGCTGTCGGACCGGCTCACGCCGGAGACGGTGACGGAGGAGGGGTGGGAGGGCGGGGTGCCCGACGCGGTTGCGGACGCGGCCACTGCTCTCGCAGACACCCGCAGGGCGCTTGTCGATGAGGCCGGCTCGTCGCCGCCACGCTACTACGGCATCATCGCACTCGATGGCGACCACATGGGCAAGTGGCTGAGCGGCGACATGACCGACAAACCGGTGAGCGAGGAGTTCTGGCAGAGGGGCAGCAAGAGCTTGCGCAGGTATGCAGTGAGCGTTCCCGACATCGTAGAGGAACAGGGAGGCTACACCGTCTACTCCGGCGGTGACGATGTGCTGGCGTTGACCCCCCTGGAGACCGTGCTTCAGTGTGCACAGACACTCCGCACTGAGTTCCCTCAGTTCGATCCGACGCACGCACCCAGCACTGCAAGCGCCGGCCTGGCCATCGTGCACTACCAGCATGACCTGCGTGCGGGACTGCGTTCGGCCCGCAACGCAGAGCGCGCAGCCAAGGATGCTGGGCGTGATCGGCTCGGCGTCGCGCTGGTGAAGCGCTCCGGGGCACCAGTGGACCTCGTGATCGAGTGGGACCAGGTTCGCGACCTGCTCAAGCTCCAGCACCTATTCGCCGCGGGCCTATCTGATCGCTGGCTCTACAAGCTGGCTGAGACGTCACCGGATCTGCATCCTGACCTGGATGATAGCGCTCTGACTGCAATTGTCGCTCACTCCCTGAAGCGCATCGAGATTGCGCGTCAGAACGCACCTCGTCTGCGAGACGAGCTGAGGGTGCCCGACGAGGCCGATATGGAGGCGGTCACCCAGGCGGTGCGCGACCATGTGCACGGCCAGTTCACCCGTTGGCTCCAACGCTCCGGGGGAACCGCGGCGCTGGAGCGCCTTGTCAAGTTCGGCATGATCGCGAGCTTCCTGCATCGGGGGAGGGACTGAGATGGGTGGCATGACACTGAGGCTGCACCCGGTTGATGTGTGGATGTTCCGCGAGACGCGCTACTTCGCCGAGGCCACAGCCGACTCGAAGTCCGAATTCCCGCTACCAAAGACCGTGGCCGGGGCGGTGCGCACGCTGCTGCTGCGCGTAGCGGACGTAGATCTGCGGGCCGTTCGATCGGCGATGAAAGCCGCGCGCAGATCGGCAACCAGTAAGGGCGACTATCTCCGGGCGCTGAAGGAGCACTTGCGCAGGGTTTGTCAGCAGGCGTGCGGGGGAACGTGGCCGGTCGACGCCTGTATTGTCGGCCCTTTCCTGTGGCACCACAACACACGCCTGTATCCCCTGCCGCGCAGCATTGTCAGCACCAAGGACGGCACACCGGTGCCTCTCCGGCCGGCACACGGAGACGTCCCCGGCTGGGATGCCAACGCGGGCAGGCAGCCGCTGGTGGCGAGGACGGTCGAGGCCATTGAGGCTATTGAGGGAGCCTTCCTGAGCGCGGCAGACCTTGCCGCCTTCCTGGCGGGACGTACCCCCGATGCAGACACCATCGAGCACGGACTCCGAGGTCAGTTCATTATCGATGAGCCGCGCGTGGGCGTTGCCATCGACGCGGCGATAGGGACCGCAGCCGAGGGGCTGATCTACTCCTCCACCTTCATGCGGCTGAAGCCCAACTGTGCGCTGGAGGTGGATTTGGGGTTCGGCGGCGAGATACCGAAGGAGCTTGCCGAGCACATCAGTAGACCCCGGTGGCTGCGCCTCGGCGGGGAGAGCCGCGGCGCGCGTATCGAGACAGTCGGCTCAACTGCGTCGCCGGCCGCGCCCCCGAGGGAGGGGAACCCGCTGCTCTATCTGGCGACGCCGGCGCTCTTCGACGGGGGGCGATGGTATCCCGGAAGCATCAAGCCACTCGCGGCAGCGGTGGGCAGCCCGCAGGTGTTCTCGGGG
>JALGTR010000002.1 GCA_029821265.1 Candidatus Zipacnadia bacterium | reverse complement strand
CTGGCCGCGTCTGCCATCGCGCAAGACAACATCGCGCTCAACGGCGGCGCGGAGGAACTCGTCGATGGCAAGCTCGCACACTGTCGGAGCAAGCGCGATTTTCGGGGCAGGAACAGCGACATAAGTGGGTCGCGATATTCCCGTTTTGAGGGGGTTTCAAATGGCGTGCCAGTTGGGGTGGCTCGGCGAGGGTAGCATAGCGGATCAAGGGACCAGGCGCAATGGCCTACCGCTGCCCACGATACCGGCTGAGACGTAGAGGTGGCAGGTGATCATCCTGAGGCCTCCTGGGATACGGGCATGTCGGCGGTGCGCTGGGCGATGGCGTGGGTGATGCGGGCGCGGGCGATGTCGAGGAAGCCCTTGTCCTCGGGGTCGAGTTCGATGCCGACGAAACGGAATCCCTCGAGGCCCGCGCCCTTGCCGGTCGAGCTCGAGCCCATGAACGGATCGAGGATCAGGCCCCCTGGCGGCGTGACGAGCCGGCAGAGGTAGCGCATGAGCGCGGTGGGCTTGACGGTGGGATGGGTGTTGCGGCGGGGTCGGTATCGCTCTGCACCACTTGTCTGATGGGGCCTACCATCGTGATCTATGGACTCTTGTGCAGGAAGCCGAAGTCGTTGAGAATTATGCTCCTCCAACCCCTCGCATCCCTCGTCGCGGTCAGCCTTGCTCGCCTTGGCGCAGTAGAAGAAGCGGGCCGCGGAGCCGGAGTCGCCATGACCATAATGGCGCTCCTTTTTCGTGGGCCATTTGCCCATCGTCCCGTTCTGCCCTGGAACGCTTGTTGTCTTTGATTTGTAGTTGCCTGGCGACTTCTGCTTCGGAAACAGCCCCACGACCTCGTCGCTGCCGTCGTGGATCAGATTCGCAGGCCAGCGGCCGCGCTCGGGGCCAGCATAGTTGCGCTTGAAGCCCTCACCATAAACCTCACTGGATATGTTCTTCATGCCCACACTCGAAGGCGCTTGCGCTCGGCCCGACCAGGCCTTTGCATCCGCTGCGTCCACCTCCACCCTGCACGCGTCCACGTTGATGCCGCCCGTGCCGTGTGCGAGCACGTTGGCCGCGACCGTGCCGTCGAGCGGCTTGCGGGCCACGATGATGGGCTCCCATGCCGGCTTGAGCGCGGTGCCCCAGCCCTGCCACTGCTCCCGCTCCGCGCCCGCGGCCTTGTCAATCGCCTTGCTCACGTCGTGGCTCTTCGGGAAGCCCGTGCCGTAGACCCACATCACGCAGTCCCGCAACTCCCAGCCCGCGTCCTCGATGGCCACGGCCAGGCGATGGAACGTCCGCGTGCCGCCGAACGCGAGTAGGTGCGCGCCCGGCTTGGCTACGCGCAACGCCGCCTCCCAGAACGGCACGCCCGGCACGCTGTGGTCCCACGCCGCGCCCATGAAGCCCAGCCCATACGGCGGGTCGGTGACGACCGCATCGGCGCTCGCCTCTGGGAGGCTGGGCATGATCTCCAGGCAGTCGCCGTGGTAGAGCGTTGCGCGGCCGCATGGGGATTGCCAGGTGGGCTTGGGGGCGTTGGGCATCAGCCTCTCCCGATCTTGCCGGTGGCCTCGGCCGCGGCGACTTGGGTGCGCATGGACTGGCGGAGGGCGTCGAGGGGGAAGTCGTCGAGTTCGATGGTGGGCTCGAGCGCGTGCGCGCCGTCGGGGCCGTAGAGGCAAACGGAGCGGCGTGGAGCACAGTCGCCCCCGACTGTGTCCGCTTCCCCAGCCGAGGGCGGCTGGGCTCCACGGATGCGACAGCCGTAGCGCTCGGGATGGTTGTAGATGTCGCTGCCAGGCATGGGGGTGAAGACGGTCACCGCGAGCGCGTCGCAGAGGGCACGCTCTGTTGACCAGGGGCCTGGCAGCGTGTTACAGATGTCATGCATGAAGTCGATGTTGAGGCGGGCCGTGTCCGCGTTCTCGCCGGGCGTGCCGACCATCATCAGGGCACGGGTCTTGAGGCCGGCGCTCGTGGCCATGGCGAGCGCTTTGACCGCGCCGTTGGGGCTCTTGAGCTTGGCCGGGCAGATCAGTTCGAGCACCGCGGAGTCGGCCGACTCGACGCCGATGGAGACCTCCTTGCAGCCGGCGTCGGCCATGTAGTCGAACGTCCCAACGTTGATCGGCCGCACCGCGATGGACGCTCGCCAGGCCACGCCGTCGCCGTGGCCGAGGATCTTGCTGGACATGATCGCATCGCACAGCGCCTCGACACGATGGAGGCATGCGTTGAAGTTCTCGTCGGAGAAGCGGAACTGGCGCACGCCGAAGTCGACGACGCACTGCTCCATCTCCTCGACCACGCTCTCGGCCGAGCGGAACCGCACCTTGCGCGGCGCGAGCGCGCTCGACGCGCAGAATGCGCAGTCGTAGGGGCAGCCCCGCGAGCTGAGGATGGTGGTCGAGCCGCCGCCGAAATAGTTCTCGCCGCCGATGAACACGTTCCCGCCAAACGGCCCCGCCCAGAGGTGGCGGGCCGGGAATGGGAGCGCGTCGAGGTCGTCGGGGGGCTCGCAGGTGTAGAGGCCGCTGCATGGGATGGACTCCATGTCCACAATGGACAGGATGTCCGCCTCGGCCTCTCCCCTCACGATCACGTCGATATCGTCGCTCAGCTCGTCGGGCGAGAGTGCGATGGGGCCGCCGACGAGGATGCGGCAGCGACCGAACGTGCCCTTCAGGAACTCGGCGATCTCATTCACCTGGGGCACGTCGAGCCACGTGCCGGTGATGCAGTAGACATCGGCCACGTTGAGTTGCCTGGCCTGCTGATGCCCAGCGCAGTTGACGATGCGCACGTCATGCCCGGCGCGCTCGAGCGCGGCAGCGAGGTAGAGGATGCCGATGGGCGCTTGCGCGTGGGGGTTGACGAGCCACGGCCGTGGCGGGTTGATGAAGCAGATTCTCACGATGACCTCCTTGCGGTGCCTATACAGTCGTTTTGATCCATACGCGTCTTGACAGCGATCAGTCCAGCCGTCTCCATGATCCATGCCATGCCATCGGGCATGACGCGCCAGCAATCGACGGGGTAACGGTGCTCGCCCCACCTCCACGGGGCGATAATGCAGGCCCATCCCCCTGGCCTCAACAGGGCGCCGAACTCGCGAGCCCACGCGGCCACGTCGGGCACGTGCTCGACGCACTGGCCAGAGATCGCCACGTCCCAATCGGCGCCCACACGCCAGTCGTAGGGGCTGTGCATGACCACATCCACGTTGCGGCCGGCGCAGATGTCCGCCCCCACGTAGTCGTAGCCGGCGAACAGATCGCGGTAGACGCCGTTGACGTTCTGTGCGCCGACGTCGATGATGCGCAGGGGCGGCGGCGGCAACGTGGCCACGAACGCGGCCATGAGCTTACGCGAGTTGGGATGCAACGCGCCGCTCCTGTTCAGGGGGGAGTTTTGCGCTGAGGCCATCGCGGAAGGCCGCGAGCCGGCCGTCGTCGAACACGGGGGTGAGTGGCTGGCCGTCGCCGAAGTCCTTGTTGCCCGCCTCGAAGATGGCCTTGCCGTCGCGGCGGTCGAGCAGGCCGCTGCCGTGTCGGATGCCAGGGTGCAGCCGACAGAAGACGTAGCCCGTGCAGGGCCGGGGGTCGTAGCGACGCAGCATGCCCATGCTATCGGCCTGCAACAGCGTTGCGCGGCTGTGGGTCGAGTGCTCGGGTCGGTAGCCCCCACAGTAAGTCCACGCGGCAAAGTGGTAGACCGTGCTGGCCTCGCAGAGCGCATTGGTCCGGCCGCCGAGCTTCCAGCGCTCGCCATCCCAGACCACGCACCACGACAGGCGGGGCTTGACCACGCCGGGGAAGGGGACACGATTCGGAATCGTGTCCCCTTTCGTTGCGAGGCGGGGCTCGTCCATCGCCTCGGCCGCGGACGCGAGGTGCCACGGGAGATAGAGGTCGTCGTCCTCCCAGTGCGCGATCACGTCGCCCTCGGCCTCGTCCAGCATATGGGCATACTTCCCGCCGAGTGAGCCGAAGTCGTGTGTGTTGTTGATGACCCGCACGCCGGGCACGTCGCACTCGATCGGCACAGGCGCGTCGTTGAGGATGAGCATGTCGCGGTCCGCGTGCGTCTGCGTGACGAAGCATCCCACCGCTGCACGCAGCAGCTCGAAGCGTCCGTAGGTCGGGCAGATGGCGGTGATGTGCATGGGTTAGTCCTCGATCCCGATCCAGGCCAGCGCCTCCGCGTCGGTGTGGTTGGCCGACAGGGCGAATACATGATGCCGGGCCGCGAGCGACGGGGCGTGGAGCAGGTATTGGATGTGCGCGTCGGTCGGGGCATAGGACACGTGCTTGAGCAGCACCGGCTCGAAGACTCGACGCCACGTCGCGTCGTCGAACATCACCCGGAGGCATTCGATGTAGTTGTACCAGTAGCCCGCGCCGTCATTGGGGTAGGGCCGAGCCGAGCGAAAGAGGTGGCGCACTTGCACGTCGGTCGCGCACAGCCGCGGCACGTCGTGGAACCACGCATTGAGGTTCAACTCCTGCTCGAAGAAGCCACACAGCCCTTCGCTCTCGATGAACCCGCCCATGCGCTCGTAGGTCGCGGGGGTGAACGCGTAGAACGCGCCGTTGACCAGCGTCACGGGCTTGAGGTCAACCTCCCGAAGGTTTGCAACCTTCGGGAGGTTTGGGTGCACCGTGTTGCGGTACGTCCAGGTGTGCCACAGCCCCGGGCGCATGGCCTTGCGCTCGCCCTCCGCGGGCACGGGCTCGGTGTTCCACTTCCACTTGCCGCCGCAACCGTTCCACTTCTTGTGGTCGGGCTCGAGGTTGTTGATGACCGCGCCGACGACGGCCTGCTCGGCCTCGGCCGCGAGCACCATGCGCTCGATGCCGTGCTGGGTGTCGATGCGCATGTGCGCGTCGCATGAGATGAGGCCGCGGGCATCGAGGTTGAGCAGCGCCCCGAGGTTGCGGGCGCGGCCCTGGCCTTGGGGCTCCTCGTTGCGGAATACGGTGATGTCGCGTGCGGGCCTGAGGATCGTGCAGCAGTCGTCGGTCGAGCCGTCGTCGACGACGAAGAAGTGCAAGTCCGTGCCGGGGGCCTTGCTCTTGCGGAAGTCGCGCACCGTGCGCACGATCTCCAGGCCTTCGTTGCGGCAGGGGATGATGACGACGATCTTGCCCTCGAATTTGTCTGGAGTCATCGCAGTGCCTTACGTTACGGTGGTGGTGACCCGCTGGGTCCGGTGGGCGAGCCGGAGCCGGTGCCTTCGCCTGTGCCCGTGCCAGAGCCTTCGCCCGTGCCAGAGCCTTCGCCCGTGCCCGTGCCAGAGCCTTCGCCCGTGCCCGTGCCAGAGCCTTCGCCCGTGCCAGAGCCTTCGCCCGTGCCCGTGCCAGAGCCTTCGCCCGTGCCAGAGCCTTCGCCCGTGCCCGTGCCAGAGCCTTCGCCCATGCCGGTGCCGGTCGGCGCGGCCGAGCCGCTACCCGAGCCCGATCCGCTGCCAGAGCCCGAGCCGGTCGGCGCGGCCGATCCGCTGCCCGAGCCCGAGCCGGTCGGTGCGGCCGAGCCGCTGCCCGACCCCGATCCGCTGCCAGAGCCCGTGCCGGTCGGCGCGGCCGAGCCGCTGCCCGACCCCGATCCGCTGCCCGAGCCCGTGCCGGTTGGCGCGGCCGAGCCGCTGCCCGAGCCCGATCCGCTGCCAGAGCCCGTGCCGGTCGGCGCGGCCGAGCCGCTGCCCGAGCCCGAGCCGCTTGCCGAGCCGGAACCGCTGCCCGAGCCCGATCCACTCGCCGAGCCGGAGCCACTGCCCGAGCCCGAGCCACTGCCGCTGCCCGAGCCGGAGCCGCTGCCAGTCCCGGACCCATCATCCTCGGAGTCGTCGGGATCCACCGTGGGGCGCCAACCCCAGAACGCATGGATGCGCTCCTGTTGATCGGTGCGGCCCTGGGCGAGGCGGCGGCGCAGGTCGGTGATGCCGGGCAGGAACCATACGTCGTTAGCGAACGTGAGGGTCAGCGTGTCGCGGAGGGGGTCGGCTGTGATCGACAGGATGTTGGCATCGAGGTCAGACCACTTGCCGCCATGGAGGTGGCTGAAGCCGATCTTGTTGCCGATCGGGTAGGCGCTGAAGTCGATGCCGTCGATCACGACCGAGCCGCTGATCGCCTCTTTGCCGAGCTTCTCCTGATACCACTCCGCGATGGCCTGCATCAGCGCGTTGTTGTCGTTCTGCGTGGGGTTGCCCTGCTCGTCGTAGTTGCTGGAGGGGTCGGTGAGCGTGTCGTCGAAGTATGCCTCCTCGGTGACGATGCCGTAATCGTCGTAGGCCTGCGCCCCGGCCGGGCCAGCGGTCTTGATGAACGGCCGGCGCACGCGCGTCCACACGTAGACGTATTCGCCCTCGGCCAGCGTGACTGCCGCCCAGAACTGCACGTCGCCGCGGTTGACAGTGTGCCTGGTCTGGTTTTGGCTGAGGTAGGTCTTCATTCCGAACGGCCTGCCCTTGTAGTAGCGCGGGAGGAGGTCGGCCTCACCCGAGACGGTGTGCCGGTTGACCGCGTGCCGGCGGTTGAACTCGCGCTGTGATCGCCACCACTTGTTGAGATAGCTGCTGCCTGCGCCGTCCCAGAACGCGGACGTGAGCGGGTCGCCCGCCTGCGTCCACTGCGCAGAATCTGGGCAGAGCCATGGCCTTATCTCGACGGTCTTGTCCTTACCCTGCACCATGACCTTGGTCTTGGTGTTTCGCAGCGAGCGGTTCATGCGCAGGCCGCCACCGACGTAATCCTTGCCGGCCTCGTCGACGTGGTGGCCGATCTGCCCCATCGAGACCGTCGTGCGACTGGCGGTCGAGAGGTCAACCACCTCAAGCTTCTTCGTGATCGCGTCGATATACCAGCCGAACGCGCCGGCCTGCTCGACGAGCATGGAGGTGGCCGCGGCGAGGCTGGTGTTGGTGATATGGATCGGGGGGGCGATCTCGCTGAGTGCGAGGAAGCCCGCCCAGTCGACGTCGGCCACGAGGTCGGACGAGACGTAGGTGTCGGTGCAATCCGCGGCATCGGTGTGCCGCGGCTCGATGTTCGACCCGCCGCCAGGCACGCCGATCGCGTGCTCCCAGATGTCGCAGAGGATCTGCCCGAACGTCAACTCCGCGTCGTAGGTTTCGAGGGTGATGGGTTCGTTGTCGTCGTAAGAGTCCTTGTAGTTCCAACGGTATTGGGGGCTGCCGTTGATCTTGCAGAGCACATGGTTGAGTTGGTCGTGGGGGCCGATGATATTGGCCACGGTCAGCTCGCCGTCGAGGTCGTGATCGAACTCCAGCACGTTCCCATAGAATCGCACGACACCGTCCTGCTCGATCGACACCTCGTCCCACAGTTCGAGCGAGCTGATAGCGTCGGTGCGCTGGGTCTTGCAGGTCAGCACTGCCGAGTCCGCGGCCTTGCCGTGTGGGCAGGCGATGCCCCACGTGAGGCCGGTGATCTCCCAGTCGGTGTTGGGCACGGAGTTGATGTTGAGGACCCACCCGGGAGCGGGCGAGCCACTCCCCGATCCCGACCCACTGCCCGAGCCCGATCCACTCCCCGAGCCGGACCCGCTGCCTGAACCTGACCCACTCCCCGAGCCGGACCCGCTCGCCGAACCCGAGCCGGTGGCCGACCCACTCGCCGAGCCAGAGCCGGTGGCCGAACCGCTCGCCGAGCCAGAGCCGGTGGCCGAACCACTCGCCGAGCCAGAGCCGGTGGCCGAACCACTCGCCGAGCCAGAGCCGGTGGCCGAACCACTCGCCGAGCCAGAGCCGGTGGCTGAACCACTCGCCGAGCCCGAGCCGGTGGCCGAACCGCTCGCGGAGCCCGATCCGCTGCCCGAGGGAGCCTCGAGGTCAAGATTTAACACATGGAGCGTGTTCGTCGGCGTAGTCGAACTGAAGTGCGAGTTCAGCGCGAAGACGTATCTGTAGCGCCGTCCCGTCCCGACCGTGACGGACAGCATATGCTCGAGCACGGTTCGCCCTGCGTCACTATAAATTCGGCACTCAAGCCCTGTTTCGCTCGGGCGCTTGAGGGCAATGTAATCGTTGTGCCCAAGCTGCACCTCACCAATATAGGCCGCGTCCGACTCGCCTGTTTCCCAGTTTGTTAGGACCAGGAAGTAATCCCCGCTGGCGAGAATGTAGCTGTAAAGAGACACAGCTTCGGACTGATTATTCTCCCATGCGTAGCTATTGGCAACCACGTTGCTGAGAGCCCAAATGTTGACGATGCCCGCGTCATCGCCATAGCGCTGATCCAGCTCCAGCTCATGTGTGAACGCTGCCCCGAAGTGGTTGACCCCCTTGTCTTTGTAGAGTTGGGCGACCTCATTCCGCGACATCAGATAAGCGAGGGCGTCATGGGCACTGACGACGGTGATGTGCCCGTGCCCGTCGACCTCGGTGTAGGTGGTGAAGTCTTCGTTGGCCATGGTCTACTCGCTGTCGGTGAGGGCTTGCTCGATCTCGGTGCGTTCGGAGCGGCGGACGCGGCGGCGATAGGAGCGCTTGGCCCAGTCGGACCGCCCGCGGTTGCTATGGGCGTTCCGCCGCCACGTGGTGAGCATGTCGTATTCGTAGCCGTTGATCATGGGTGTGCGTCGTCGGTTCATGCTGCGTATTGGATCATCTGGGCCGTGAACCGCAGTTGCCTGCGGTCCGCGTCGGTCTCGGGGGTGATGCTCTGGAGGAAGACGTTGTCGAACGTGTTGCCACAGCCGGTGAGCGTGGCCTCCTGGTAGCCGATGCGTGCTTGGAACTGCCAGCACCACTCGCAGAGGTCGGCGTAGGTGTCGTGGTGGTGATCGCCGCTGTAGGTCAGGCTCACCTGCCGCCCGCGGGACAGATCCTCGATGCGCACGCCATAGCATCGGGTGAGGCGTTTGATCTCGACGGGCCGGCTCACCGCGATCTCGAGCGCGCCCATCGTGCCGAGCTGCTCGCCCGCGAGGTGGTAGATGTCCCACGAGCCGCGGCCGGCATACTCGGCCTCGTCCGCGCCGGCGCTGTCGCCCGCGGCGAGGGACGCGCTCCGCTCGGGCAGCGAGCAGGCGAACTGATACCAGTAGGTGACCGCCTTGAACGCGTTGACGTAGCCGCGGCCGCTGGTGAACATGGCGTTGGGGAACTTGTGGCCGTTGACGCTGAGGTCGCCGAGGCCGCTGGCGCCGAGTGCGAGCAGCTTCTGGTAGAGCCACCACTCCGCGTCGCCCTGGTTGTGGCGCTCGATCTCGCCCGCGACCACGAGGTTGTAGTAGCCGCCGCCGACGTCGAAGATGAACTCCTGCGTGCGGTTGAGCGGCGCGTGGCGCACGCGCTCGGACATGCTGCTCGGGACGAGGTAGCAGTCGCTGCCGAGGGTGATCGTTGAGGAGCCGTCGTCGAACACGCCGCGCATGGGTTAGCCTCCCGGCTGTGCGAGCGCAGCGATCTGCGACTCGGCGTTGGCCAAGGCCGCCTCGATGGTCGCGAGGCGGTCTTTGGCGGTGGCGGCTAACTTCTCGGTTTGCTCGGCATTCTTCTCCGCGGCGTCGGCCATGCGCTCCATGTTGGTCGCGGCCTCCTCCTGCGCCGCCGCGACGGACTCCTCCATAGCGGCGGCCTTCTCCGCGGCCGCGGCCTGGCGCTCGTCGGTGGCGCGCTGCATCTCAGCGCCCTTGTCCTGCGCGAGTTCTTTGGCGCCGCCGCCCATGCGCTCTTCCATCTCACCGCGCACGCGTGCCGCGGTCTCGGGGTCATTGACCTCCTCCCACTCGACTGGCTCGCGCTCGGCGCCACCGCGGCGCTTCCGCGCATAGCGGAGGGGGTCGCGTCGGCGGCGCTTGCGTCGACGCCTGCGACCGCGGCCCGTGAAGATATCGCGAGCAGGGTTGCGGCGTTGTGGCTGAGCGGCAGGGGCTCCCCCCTGGTCTTCGGTAGCATCGCCGCCATCGATCGCGGGCTCGGGACCCGCTCCGCCCTCGCGCTCCGCCTTGCGCTTGGCGATGCGGGCACGCTTGCGGTCGCGCAGGACGTCGGCGATCGTGCGACGGCGCTTGCGCTTGGGCTTCTCCGCGGGGGCATCATCCGCGGGTGGTGCGGCGGGCTGCGCGGCGGGTGGTGCTTCCGCGGGAGGCCGCATGACCGGCGCGATCTTGTTCGCCGCGTCCTTGATCTTCTTGGCGAGGTCGTCGACCGCTTCGGGGAGCTTGCCCTTCTTGAGGTCCGCGGCGTTCTGGTCGACGCCCTTCTTGAGTTCGTTGAGTTTGCGGGCGAGGGGGATGACCGTGACGTCGATGGGCTTGAAGTCGATAATGTCGCCGCCCTCGACGAGCCTCTTGCGCTGCTCGGTCAGCTCCTTCTCTCGCTGTGCGGCCTCTCGCCACGCCTTATACGCGGCCTTCCATTCGGGGCTGCCCTTCTCGGCAGCATCGGCCTTGCCCATCTGGTCTCGCTGGATGTTCTTCTGATGCCCGATCTCCGCGCCGATCCCCGCCGACAGCACCCACTGCAGCGACGCAGCGACGGTGTTGATCTGGTCGGCGATGCCCGCGAGGATGGAGTTGATCTGAGGCAGGGATTCTTGGAAGCCCATGAGTAACGAGACGCCGATGCCGAGCATGGCCTTGGCCGCGGCGGCCGCGGTGTCGATGAGCCAGTCGCGCACGCGCTGCGCGCCCTCGCTGATGCTCTTCTGCGCGGTGGCCCATGCCGTGCCGTATTTCGCCGCGGTCGCGGTGAGGTCGATGCGGCTTAGGTAGTCAACCGCCTCGCGCACGGGCTTGGTCCACTCGGCGAGCTTCGTGGTGGCCGTGTCGATGTGGCCGGGCAGATCCATGAGCCACAGCACCACGTCGTTGGCCGCGCCCTCGAGGAAGGTCTGCGCCGACGCGGAGAAGTCCTTCCACGCCTTGCTGGCGAGCGCGTCGTCGAGCGCGTCGCTGATCCTGTCGATGCTCTCGTTCATCAGCTTGAGCGTGGGCAGCGCGGCCTTCTTGATCTCCTCCCATACGCTCAGGCCGCCCGCACGCACCTTGTTCCACGCGAGCTGCATCTGGGCGCCCGCGGTGTTGGCGATGATGTCGAACGCGGTCTTCGCGGTGCCCGACGCGCCCTTCACGTCCGCGAAGATCTGGTTGTATTCCTTGCGCTGCGCCATGAGCGCGAGCACGAAGCGCTGGGCGCGTGCCTCGGGGAACAGCTCCGCGACCTGGGTGGGGTCGAGCTTGAGCTTGATGATCTGATCGATGGCGTTCTTCAAGCCGACGAACGTCTTCTTGCCGTTCTTGCCGACCTTCCAGAAGCGCAGGCCCATGCGCTCGATGGCCTTGGCCGCGGCGTCCGCGGGCTTGATGAGCGCCTGGAGGAACTGCGCCATGCCGACGAAGGCCATCTCGGGTCGCAACGTGCGGGTGGCCACCGCGATGGCAGCGAGCGCCTCGCGATACTTGATGCCCATGTTGCCGGCCATGCCCGCGACGAACCCGAGCCCCTGGGCGAGGTCGTTGGCCACGAGGCGGCCCTGCTTGATCGTGGCGAAGAAGGCGTCGGAGATGTCCTTGGCCTTCGACGCGTGGATCTTGAAGCCCTGCATCACGGTCATGAAGGCGCTGCCCATCGTGCCGGCGTCGGACACGCCAGCGATGGCCGCCTTGCTCACCTCGCGCATCACGGTGAGCGCGTCGTCGGCGTTGGTGATGCCGGCGCTGATCGTGTCGTAGAGTCCCCTGGTCAGGCCGGTCAAGCTCGTGGGCAGGTCGCGGAAGATCGAGATCACGCCGCTCTTGAGCTTGGCGAACTCGCCCTGCCCCTGCTCGGAGACGAGCGTCCATACCTCCGCCATCTGCCGCTCGAACTTGACGCCCTGGTAGACGATGGCCGCGAACATCGCGGCCGCGGCCGCGCCGACCGCGAGCGTCGCCTTGGCCACGATGCCCACGATCACTCCCGCGATGCGCGTGGCAACCCCCACAAGCGCGCCGACGATCGACGTGATCGTGCGCACGACGCCAGACACGACGGCCAGCACGGCACTCGCCGCACCGCGCACCACGCCGACCACGAGGCCGATGGTCTTGGTGGCGACGTTGAGGATAGCGCTCATGCCGCCGGTGACGATCTTGAGCGACGTGCCCATCACGCCAAGGATCATCCCGGGCAGGCCCATGACCGCGCCCATCATGCCCGCGCCAGCCATACTGCTCTTGGAGACCTTCGACTCCATGGACGCGTATGCCTGGGCGATCTTCTTGAAGACCGCCGAGGCCTTGTCCTTGCCTTCGATGATGATTGTGGTTTTGTCGGCCATGATTTCCTCGATGGAGCCCAGCCGCCCTCGGCTGGGGAAAACACAGTCGGGGGCGACTGTGCTCCATGGTCTTACGTTCTGCGCCAGACGGCGAAGTCGAACGCGTGCCCGTCGAACCATGGGTGGCATCGCAGCGCGGTCTCGTAAACCCGTTGCCGCACGAACCCGTGGTTGGTGGCCAACTCATGCCACCACGACCAGGGCTTGACGTTGATGTGCGTCGGGTCGTCGTCGGGGTCAAACTCGCGCACGATGTCTGGCTCGGCCGCGCATGTGTCGTCGCGCTTCGGCTCGGGCGCTACCACGAGGCCGGCGAACAATAGCGCGTTGGGCTTGGCCACGCGACGCAGCTCTGCGAACATGGCATCGCAGCGCTCCTCGGCGATGTGCTCGAAGACCTGCTGCGAATGGAGGAAGTCGAACAGGCCATCGTCGTAGAGTGCGAGGTCGTCCGCGCCTGCCACGCTCAGGCGGCCGTTGGCGTGGGGTGAGTTCTCGATCACCCAGCGGTTGATGTCCACGCCCCAGGCGTCGATGTTGCGGGAGAGGAACGCCTTCGTGTTAGCGCCGCCGCCGCAGCCGATGTCGAGCAGCTTCGTGCCGGGAGTGAGACCGAACGCGCTGATGACCATGTCGGCATACTGCACCTGCCACGTGCCGAACGCGAACAGATCAAGCCCGCGCTCGTTCTTGTAGTAGTCATAGAACTCGCTGCCCTTGCCGCGGCCCTCGGTCAATTCGAAATAGCTTGTCGCCTCCGCGAACGGATTCATACAATCTCCAATCCCGAGTCGCGCTCGGTGAAATTGAACCAGCCCATGTGGTTGGGGAACGTAACCATGAAGTAGAACGTGCCGTCGCCGAAGTCGCCGCGGCTGCCAGTCTGCATGACCGTGCCCTCCTCGCCCGGCTGCAACGTGCCGCCGACGAGCGGGGCCGTGACGCGGACCCGTGCGCCGACGCGCGGGCGCGGCATGAGTGGTGGGGCTACGAGAGGCATGAGCAGGCCTCCTCGAAGCGGGCGCGGGAGGGGGCGGTGAAGGAATGCTGCAACACCTCAAACTGACGATCCGCTAAGGACCCCCACTCGTTCTCTAAAACATCGCCCAGCAAATATTCCACACTCACCACATGGTAATCTGGGTTTATTTGTCGGAGGGGCAGAGGTGCGTCCGCCCTGCTGTTGTAGAGGCACGGGATCCGCAGGGCCGCGCAGTCGCGGACGAAACGCCCGACGCTGCCCATGCCATCGAGGTAGAGCGCGGCCTTGCACTTGGCCACGCGCTTGAGCCAGCTCACCTGATCGAGTCCCGGCTCGACGCGCTCAGACTCGACGCCGAACGTGTCGCACAAGGCCTTGGTCTGACCCGCGGGATCGCCGGGCAGCATGACCCGCATCCCGAGGCGCTTGGCAATCTGCACGCCGATCACGAGGTCGGCGCCCATCGGATGCCTGCACCCGAGCAGCAGCAGATCGTCCTCGCGCTCGTCGTCGGGCAGCGCGTAGTCGAGATACTCCTCGGGATACGGCAGGCCGATGTAAGACACGCGCGGATTGAGTAGTCCATAGAACTCCATAGCGTTGCCCGTGGCGCTGAAGATCGCGTCCGCGGTCTGGTAGAACTCGACCAGCTTGGGGTATTGGTCGTGCCACGAGAGGGCGCCCATGTAGGGCGAGCCCCACGCGGTGTTGCCGTCCTGGAGCGCGACGACCGGCACGCCGGGGAAGAGCGTCCGCAGTTGTTGCATGACGTGCAACGCCTGGGCCCCGCCGATCACGACGAACAGCTCGCGGTCGGACAGCCGCACGGGCGTCTCGGACGTTATCTCTGAGCCGAACCCGATGATGCAGTCGGGCAGCACGTTGACCCATTGCGGCCACGAGTGGACCGGCGCGTGCCTCTCAAACAGCATGATCGGGCCGGGCTGATGCGGGCAGATGATTGCGGTCTTCATGTCAGCTCGCCTCCCCCCAGTCCTCGCCGGCTCGCATTCGAGCCATCATCTCTGCGACCGCAGCCTCGTGGTTTCGCCACGCCCTATGGTTGGTCCCACAGTCGTGACTCCCGAGACTGGCGACGCTGGACGGACCACGCAAGATGATCGGGGGGACGAGAACAGGCATCCAGTAACAATCGTCGTCCTGGAGGGCAGCATGAACCGTTGTTTGGTGCGTGACTCCAGGCGACATCTCTGCCATCGCCCTCGCGCCGACCGGGAGGCGCGAGCCAAGCGTGGACACGATCACGCACGCCTGGCCAAGTTGGCCCGATCGCACGAGCGTGTAGCGCCGAAACAGATACTCTCTGTCATCCGCGTGGGGCAGGTAGCCCAGTTCCATTGACTCAATGTTCATTCTCCATACCTCCTTTTGATCCGACGGGGCTGATACTCCTTCTCGGTGCACTCGGCGATGGCTCGATAGATGAGGATGTTGTTGCCGCTGAGGCCGTCCTGCTCGGCGCGGATGCAGGCGAACTCATGGGCGCGGGCGCTACGATCGATCATCACCACCCACTCCGACCACGGCAGCACGCTCATGTGCTCGGGGCAGTCGGGCAGGCCCACGCTGATGATTACGTAGCTCTTGGCCACGATGAACAGCTCGCCGATCACGCTCGGCAGCTCGGTGATGACCACGTGCTCGAGCATGTGGCTGCACGTCACGAGGTCGAACGAGTCGCGCTCGTGGGGCAGCTTGGCCGCGGTGGGCACGACCTCGACGGGAAGCGTCTCGTCGAGCACGTAGCGGCCCACGTCCACGCCCTGCACGTCGGCCATGCGCTCGCGCAGCATGACCATGAGGTCGCCCTTGCCACACCCCACGTCGAGCACGGTCTTGCCGGCGATGCCGAACGTGATCTTGCCGTTCATGTAGGTCGAGAAGCCGAGGCAGCGGCCGCTCTCGCGACTGCGACCGAAGACCTCATCGTAGACGCCCTTGTAGTCGATGGCGGGGTTCATGCTGCCAGCCTCCCGCTCTCGTGGAGCAGATCGAGCGCCGCGTGGTAGACCTCGACGACCGTGATCCCGACCATGCAGTCGCCGATGCGCGGCGTGTCCTCGTCGCTGGCGTCCGCGTAGCAGTGGTAGCGGTTGTTGTCGACGTTGTAGTAGCAGGGCTGGCGGCACGTGCGCTCGGGATCCCGATGCTCGATCACGCGCACGCTCGGGTAATACTTGCATGTGAGCGCGCCGTCGGTCGGGCCGAACATGGCGACGGTCGGGATGTCGAGCGCGGCCGCGACGTGCATCAGCCCCGAGTCGGGGGCGATCATCAGGTCGCACTCGGCCGTGGACTCGATCAGCTCGCGGCATGTCTTGGCGCAGACGTGCTCGGCGTTGGGCATCTTCCACGTCTCGCGCTGATGCGAGAACACTCGCACGCGGCCGAGATTGGCGATCTCGCCGAAGAGCTTGGCCAGCGACTGCCAGCGCCTCAGTGGCCAGTCCTTGCTCGGGTTCATCGACTTGATCTGCAAGCCGATCACTGCGCGCTTGCGGCGGCCCTTGGCCAGGCGCTTGCCCCAGTCCTTGAGCAGCGGCCAGAGGTCGGGCTTGCGCGGCTCGACTCCGAGCTGGTCCGCGAAGTTTTCGATCCGATTGCGCGTCGGCCGGAAGTCGGTCTCGTTCTCGTGGACGCCGCACGGGCAGAAGCACTGGTGCGCGATGATCGGGGGATGCCCCGCGCCGAGCGCCATCGACATCGGCCACATGATCGGCAGGCCCGCGTCCTCGTATGGCACCAGCGCGTCCGCGAGATCGGTGAACAAATCGAAATACCACCGCTGCACGTGCATGATCAGGTCGTGATCGGCGTGAGCCTCCTTGAGCGACGCCACGGCCTCGCGCATGCACACGACATCGCCGAGCCCACCGAGGTGGCGCTCGATCAGAATAGATGGCCGCTTCCGCTTGAGTAGATCCGCAAACTTCATGTCTCCTCCTTCGGTGTCGTTATAGCGGCAAGCCGTCCAAGACCGTTCACAGCGCACACGGCCGCTGCGATGCGAGGGTTGGGGCGAACCGCGTGCGCGGCTCGCCCCAGAGCAACGTGCGATCAGACGTCGCCGACGGTGACCAGGATGTCGTTGTTGGCGGAGTCCAGTTCGCCCTCGAAGTGGTAGCTCGCTTGGGTCGGCTCGTTCACGTTGTCCGGCGTCTCCGCCGATTCGAGGTTGCCATCCGCGCAGTGGATGGTGAACCGCGCGTCCGTGCCGCCCGCGGGGTGTTGCCCGATGAACGACGCGAGGATCTTCGTCTCGGCCTCCATCGCATCGATCCACGTGGTGGCCTCGTGGAGGAAGGTCGCGTCGAACGAGACGGAGCGCAGCCCGGCCTTGAGCCACGCGATGTAATGCGACGACCCGAGGTGCGGGCCGGCGTTGAGATTGTTGTCGAGCGACAGGCTGAAGTTGGTCAACGTGGTGATCGACGTTGCCGAGCCGCCCGCGGCTTGGAGCGTGAACGCACAATCTTGGTGCTTGAAGAACGTCACGCCGCTGATGCCGGCCTTGGCCGTGGACTTGAACGTCGTGCCCGTGGCCTGGGCCTTGGCGGTGATGTCGAACTCGAACTGCGGGCCGGTCTCGGGCTCGGACGAGAACGTCATGGTCGCCACGCGCACGCCACTGTGCCGGAGAACGCGCTGGCTATCCTCATACTCGATCACATAGCTATTCAGTTCGTCGTTGGCATCGCGCTGCCAGCCCATCCACAGGAGGAACTCGATGTTCGCCGGCTGTGGGCGCAGTTGCAGCCGACCGCCGCTGAGGTCGTGCTTGTTGGGGATCTGGAACTTGCGGCCGGTGTAGCCGACGTTGAGTTCCGGCTTCCATGTGGGGACTTTGAGCCGGAGGTTGTACGCGTCCGACTCGATCGGGAAGTACTTCCAGGTCGGCGCCCCCGGCACGCCGTCGCCCCAAGAGTCTTCCTTGCAAATTCTGACGTAAGCCTGAGACATGGTCGCTCCTCCTCGTTAAGAGGTGGCCTCGAAGAGGCCTGTCGAATTGGGATTGATACGCAGATGCAGGGTGAGGTTGAAGGTGATCTGCCAGCACGTGCCGCCGGCCTCTTCTTCGTTCGCCAAGTTTTTCATCGACATGCCCTTGACTTCGGTCTTGTCGCAGGCGGGGTTGTCGTCGTCGCCGTTGAGCGACCAGTTCGTGTCGGCCTGGTCGCAGATCACCTGGAGCACGTGGGCGAAGAGCCGCACGGCCTTGCGCTGATCCTGCTCGCCGACGCGGATGTCCACGAGCGTGGTGAGCGGGAAGACCATGGGCACGTTGAACGGCCAGTCCCAGTCGCAGTCGGTCATGCGCAGGATGACGCACGGCAGGTCCGCGGCGTTGATGCCCTGGGCATCGTCCGAGCCCATCGGGTAGTCATCGTCGACGTTCTCGTAGAAGATCCAGCGGCCCTGCATCTCGTCGATGGCGGCCGCGAGGTTCTCGTCCGCTTGGAACGCGGCCGTGATCGCGTCGAACGCTATCTCGAATTTGCTCTTCATCAGTATTCGTCCAGTGTGCCTTTAACGTCAGGCTCCATCTCTTCGCCGTCTGTGTCGTATTCGGTCTGGCTGAAGATCGGTTGCTGGTCGGCGGTTGTGCTTTGAACGAACGCCTCGATCCTCGGCGCCACGGCCGAGCCGTCCCAGAGGTCGCGCTTGCCCGTGCGCAGCTCGTCGAGCATGCGGCCGGTCCACTCGAACAGCTCGAAGACGCCCTTCTGCAACGGAGGCCGGCGCTGGTTGAGATAGAAAATCGCACGGAGCGCGGTGATCTCGGTGACGAAGTCGTTGGCCTCGATCGTGGCCTGAGCGAACTCGCCGCCGATCTTGCCCATCACGTCGGACTCTGCCGCGCTCATCGCTTGCGTGATGTTCTCCTCCTCCTCGTCGGACACGATGCCATCGTTGTCGTCGTCGACGTGGAGGCGGACGCGCTTGGCCGCGGCGACCTGATAGAGGATGTCTCTGTCGATGATGGCCATGGTGTTAGCTCTGGTCAGAGGATTTGATCGTGAGGCGGCGCTTGAGCGGGCGCTCGCTCTCGCCGGTCTTGCTCATCTTCAGCTCGACGCGTCCCGCACGGCAGGCGGTGGCGAGGTCGGCGGCAGACCACGGCACGCGGATCACACCGCTCGCCGCGCCTGTAACGACGAAGTCGCTGTGGCTCTTAGAGAAGAGCAGCGTGTTCTTGTCGCCGTAGGCGGTGAGTGCGAACGTGTAGCTCGACACGTCGCGCACCGAGCCATCGAGGTAGATCGTGAACGTCACGGTCGACGCCGAGTGTTGGTCGACGGTGATGAGCTTGGCGGTCTGCGAGTATGGGCTGTTTGCGACCGCATGGGTGACTGTCGTGCCGGCGGCGGCGATCTCGTCCGCGGCCGCGGCGCGGGTGAGCGTGCGGTTGGTGAACGTCTCCCAGAAGTAGGTGGCGAGGTTGCTGAGCAGCGTCACTGCCGGCGCGCCGGTGTATGCCCAGATGGCAGCGACGAGGCTCGTCTGTGCGGCAGTGGTGATCGTCACGCTGTCGGTCGTCTCGTCGAAGTCGCTGATGGTGCCCGAGGGGAGCTTACCGTTGATCGCTTCGAGCTTCGTGCGGTCCGCCGCGGTGAAGTCCACAGCGGTCGTATCGACGACCTGCGCGGTGTTGCCGAACTTGAGCGTCTCGCCGCCCTCGACCACGCTGAACTCGAAGCGCACCTGCTCGATGGCATGGTCGCTCGCCGCGGTATAGGTGCTCTTGTAGTGACCCGTCCCGACCAGCGTCATGGTCGTGGAGTCGAGGTTGCTGTCGCGGCTCGCGTCCGCCGGGCCGTAGGCGTGGATGGTCGGCGCGGCGTCGGGGGCCTCCATCTTGCCCTCGGTGTCGTAGAGGTAGAGGTGCAGCATGAACACGGTGCTGCCAGTGTCGGGGCGTTCGAGGATGGCTGGCACCACGCGCACGCATCGGGTGTTGTTCTGGATCGCGGTCACTTCCGACGTGCCCGCGACGTTCTCGCCGATGTTGAGATTGTCTTGGTAGCCCGCCCGCGCCTCGGTCCAATGCGCGGCGAGCGCGGGCGCGTCCACCATCGCGTAGCTAATCGGGATGACCACCGTGTCGCCGGTGCTGCTCACCCCCTCGACCGTGATGAGGTTGTAACTGCCGGCCTCGCCCGCGGTCACCACGAGCGAGACGATGCCGTTGTCCACGTCTGCGGGGGAGTTGCCCGCGCCCACCGCGGCCTGCCCGTCACGCACCAGCTTGAGCGTGAGATTGGCCGCGTCGTTGGCGCGTGGCTCGTTGTCCGCTGTATTCCAGATGAGCACGTGCGCGGTGAAGCTCTGGCCTTTGGTTGGCATGGGTTAGGCTCCAATCGCGAGTCGGTTGAACAGCGGCGGGATCACGACCGTGTCTGGCACCTCTTGCCACGCTCCGAAAATGCTGCCCGTGCCGCAGGCGTGGTCGAAGGTCGCCTCGTCGCTCGACAGCACCCGTGCGCAGATAAACGCCGCGTCAATAGTGCCGGAAAAGTTCTGGAGATCGTATGCGCCGCGTCGCCCAATTGCTAACGCCTGGGTGCTGCGGGTCGGAGTCCCAGCAGACCCTAGAGATGGCGCTCCCTGGAGAACTCCATTCAGATAGAGGTCTGGAGTAGCAAGCGCGCTGGCCTGCGAAATGAGAATTCTGTACCAAGTATTGTCCGGCACCGCAGCATCAGTATAGAGCCACGTCCAATCTCGCCAATGGCTGCTATTTGCGAAAAAGTAGAGGTCGATCCGAACGTGTGTTGCGTCGACCTTGTAGATGAATACCCCATAGGTGTTCGCTGCATTCGAAGCCCCAGTTGCAATGGGAAATCCAATCTGCTCGGTAGATAAGTTCCAGTTGGCCCAGAAGCCTATGGTTACAGCCGCGGGGAATTGGTAGTTTCCATGGACCAAGTACTGCGTGCTGCCATTGAACGCCACCGCGTCACCAATCTGGCCAGCCGCGCCCCACGTCGGTGAACCCACACCCACGCCATCAAGCGTGCCCGCGTTCGCCCAGTTGACCGCGGGGCTACTCGACTCACCGAGAGGCCAGTAGCACTCGGTGTCGCTGCTAGGCACGCCGGATTTGTCCTCGGCATTCGCTTCCGCCCGCGCCCAGAAGTACTGTGACGCGTCAGCGATGTCCGCGTTGACGTGGATGATGCTGTTATCCTCGACGCCATACTTGAACGGGCTGCCGCCCGGGGTATCAGAAATGGCCACGTTGTCTTTAAGCGTCCCGCCGCAATCTGTAATGAGCCCAGCGGGAGCCGCGGGCAGGACCACTGCCTGGTCAGTCAGCGCAGCGCCGATGATCGCGCTCGGGTCGCATTCAATTTTCCAGTACGTCGCCATGCTGCACTTCCGGTCAGTTGGGGTTGCCGACTACTTGGCAGGGGCGGGAGTCGAACCCGCTTGGGCGGCTCATGAAGCCGCTGAGTGACCGTTACTCTACCCTGCTATAAGCGGGCTGGGTGGGAAGGAGGGGCACCCACCCAGCCCTGGCACGCACCGCACCGTTTAGGTGAGCACATCGTTGAGGATGTAGAGGGCATCGCTGCACACGACGACCTCGTCGACCTTGAAGCCTGCCTCGACGAACACGCCGTCGAGCCCGGGCACGCGATACTCTTTGACCGGGATGGTCATCTGCACGCCCTTGGCGGTCTGGCCGTGGGTCTTGCGGACCTGCACGCCAGCGGTCATGGCCTCCGTGCCTGGGTTTGGCTCGACGTAGGCCAGGATGACCTTGTCATCCGACCACAGCCGCGCCACGTTCTGCGTGAGGCCGGCGTTGGCGGAGTTGGCGAGCGCGCCGGGGATGACGACCCGGAGATTGAACACCGTCGGGGGCAGGTCACCGTTCACGAGCAGGTTGCTCTGCGTATACTTGATCAGCTCGCGGACGGTGCTGTCGCGCTTCATCACCTTCGCGACCGCGGGCGGGATCACGATGATGTTGGGCTCGACGCCCGCCGCGACCGCGAAGGCCTCTTTGGCGTCGTCGATGTTTTTCTCGATCACGACCGCGGCCCCAGCGTCCCATTTGACGGCGGGCGTGGCGTTGGTGATCGTGGTGGTGTCCACCACGAGATCGCGGACACGCTTCTCGACGCCCATCCTGAGCCGGCGGACGAGCAGCTCGGTCGCTCGCATCTTCGGACGCAGCGGCTTGTCCGCGTTGGCCATCACGTCGTCCGACACGAAGTGCCGGAGCTTGTGCTTGACGAGGAGATACTCCGCCGTCGAGGTCGACCAGTCGATTTCGTTCGCCAGCTCGCGCTCGGAGACGGCGGTCTCGACGTCGTCGTCCATCTCGTCCTGCGCATACACGTAGTACTCGTCCGAGTTTTTCTTGACAGGGACGACCGGGAACAGCTCGTCCGCGACGAAACCGCCGCCGACGCCTTTCTTGACAGCGAAATTGGACAACGCTGCGTTGACATGGACATCCTTAGCCGTGGGCATGATTAGCTCCTATCGTTCGGCCAAGGGCGACCCGTGAGGGCCAGAAGTTAGATCACGGTCCATCACCGCGGCACATGGAGCCCAGCCGCCCTCGGCTGGGGGAAAGGAACACAGTCGGGGGCGACTGTGCTCCATTGGGATCAGCGGATCGTGGGGGCAACGCGAATCGTGACGAGTTCGTCGGCCGCGGCCGCGTCGCTCCAGATCTCGCCAACCGCGTTCACGCCGGTCGAGCCGGCCGCGTAGCCGATGATCTTGCCGGCCGCGTTGGCGACCGCAATGCGGCCGCTCACAGCGGAGGTGTCGCCGGCCTTGCCGGGGAAGTAGCCGCCCGAGCAGACCTGGGCGATGTCGCCGGCCACGCCGGAGTTCATGAAGAGGCCGGCGATCTCGCCATCGTTGATGGCGTCCGCCTGCGCGAACTTCTCGGGATCGGTTGCGTCGCGCACGGCCGCGTAGTGCTTCGTGAACGTGCCAGTGGCCACGCCACCCACGATCTCGGAAGGCTTGTTTCGGACTTTTGCAGACATGAGGTATTACTCCTCTGATGCTATGGGCTGCCACGTTCGTGGCGGGTTAGATCGGTCGGGTCAGCTCACCGCGATGAGCGCGGTCTCGAAGTCGCACTCGTGTTTCTCGGCATACGCCTCGGCCTTGGCCACGAGCTTGGCCGACTCGGGGTCGACGGGCTTGTCGTCCATCGTCTTCGGCAGGTCGCCCTTGCCCGCATCGTCATCGTCGGGCGAGGACGCGTCGGGCGCGACCTCCTCGAACGTGACGACCTTGGGCAGTTGCTCGAGGAACTTCTCGAACCAGGCGAGCTGGGCGACCTTCTCTTCCTTCTCGCCGAACTCGACGACCGCAACGTCGTCGCCTTCGCCGTGATCGAGGCTGGCCATGAACTTGATCAGGCCCATTTTCTCGAACGCGGGCGGGAGCGTGCCGGCGGTCTTGAGCTTCTCGATGAAGCGCTCCAGCTCGATCTTGTGCAACTCGGCCGCGTGCTTGGCCTCGGCCTCGGAGTGCTGCTCGGATTTCTTCTTGAGGTCGTCGCGCTCGGTGGTGAGCTTGGTGACCTGCTCGGAGAGCTTGGTGGTCTGCTCTGTGACGGCTTTCTGGACGGACGCGTTGATGAGCGTCTGCATCTGGTCCTCGGTGAACGTCCGAGGCTGTTCGTTGGTTGCTTCGGGCATGGGTTTATCTCCCGTGGGTTGTGCTGAGCGCGGCAGGGTGACTATGGCGTCGCCATCTGCCGCTGCGAACTCGTGAGTCTCGTAGTCGGGGTCGTCGTCTCCGTAGAGCGCAACCGCGTCGGACAAGGTCTTGACTTCGGGGACGTCGGCGCCGAGCAGCGCCACGCGCCGCAACGTCATGCCGCGCCCCTGGAAGTCGTGATAGATTTCGGCCGACCGTTGCTTGTAGGCCTTGCGCTCGATGGCCTCGGCAATCACCCGAGGCACGTCTCCGAACGAGGCCACCAACTTGCTGCCTACCCGCTTGAGCGCGGTCAGCCATCCCGCCGCGGGCAGGCCCTCACGCTTGAGGAACTCTTGATCTTCGCCGTGCCCGACGACCAACGGGGGTTCGACGGGGCTCTGGCGGAAATTGTCGATGATCTTGTCGAGGTCTTTGTTGGTATAGACCTTCCCGCGGTAAGTGCCTGCCTCGAAGATCTCCATGTCGCGGATCTCCGCGAACGTCTCCGCGGCGGCATCGGCGGGGGCGAACATGTAGCTCGCTACCCCGCGATCCTTGAGCCAGCCACGCGCCTGCGTCGCGCTGAACTGCCCCTCGGCGAACTGGTAGCCCTGGACCTTCTCCATGCCGTCGCCGCCGCGCAGTTTGCCCACGACGAGCGATACGCCGGCATCCAGCGGCTTGGCCCGGAGGCTGTCGGCATCGAACGCTTTCGCGTCTCGGATTACTGCGCTATGTTGTTTCGTGTTCGGCATGGGTCTAACCTCTCTCTGTTTTCGCCAGCAAGCCGTCCATGATCGTCCAGGGCGCACGCGGACTCCTCATTGCGCCCTTCCACGCAGCACGGCGTTGATGGCCCGTGTGATGGGCGCCACGTATTGGGCGACCTGAGCACGCGTCGGCTTGCGGATAATGACGCGCTTGGGAACCTTGAAGCGCTTGCCGTCGAGCCGGCGGAGCCAGTTGCGGGCGACGAAATACATCGTGTTCCAGTTCCGTTTAGCTCGCGACTTCTTGCCGCTCGCGGTCTTCTTGGGCTTCTTGCCCGGTAAAATCTTCTTGACGTTCTTCTCGAACTGTCCCTCGTCGAACTCGAACGTGGAACGCTTGCCACGCTGATGCGTGTCCGCGTAACTCACGTTCGTGCCACACTCGACCGACAGCCGCTTGACCTTGAGCACATTGCCCGTGGCGCCAGGCGACAGGCTCGCGGCGAGGCGGCCAGAATCGTTGAGGATCGCTATCTCCGACCGGCGTCGCTCGATGTCGTCCCAATCCTCGATCTTCTTGCCGCGTCCGCGTCGGCGCTGGAGCACGGTGACCGGGCTGAGCTTCTTCCAGCCGCGGCGCTCGCGCCGCGACAACTTCTTGAACTCGCGCTGCGTGTCGCGGAGGAAGCGCACGCCGGCGAGGCGGAAGCCCTCTTCCAGCCGGGCGCTCTTGCCCGCGCACGCGTCGGCCGCGGCGTTGAGGCGCTTGCGAGTGCCATCATCGAGGATTCGTGCTTTTACGGTTGCCAGGCTCATGCGGCTGTCTTCCATGCTGGGTTGCGCTCGAACCCGAGGTCGGGCTTATACATCGGCGGCTCGCTCAGTGTCATGCGCTCGCCGGCGAACACGGGGAGCACCTGGCAGCGGCACATGAAGCCGTTCGGGGGCCACCAGATACTCCACACCGGATCGTTCTTGGTATAGACGTTGCCGTCCATCTGTTGATGCGTCTCGCGGACTCGGTCGTCGCCCGCGGTCACATACTCGTAGCCGAGGATATGCTCGTCGACGCCCGGCGCGTTGAAGGCCTCCCAGCGGCCGGCGCCGTAGGCGTCCTGCACGTTCGTGCGGAAGATCGTCTCGAGGTGCCACGGGTTGAGCGTGTCGAGCCCGGCGCTCGACACGATGCCATCGACGCGCTGGCGGAAGGTCTCCATGTCGAGGCCTTCGGCCACGGCCTTGCCGACCGCCTTCTGGATGCGGCCGATCACGACCTCGTCGGTGATCCGCGCCACGGTGAACGCGTTGGCCTGCTCGACCAGGGTCAGCGCGTCGAACGCGTCGCGGGTCATGGCCGTCTTGCTGAGCGTCCAGTCGATCGCGTCGGTGTAGTCGGCAGCGAAGCGCTCGGCGCGAACGTCGATGCCCGTGGCCTCGCGCACCTCCTCGCACACGTGATAGTGAGCGGTGAGGCCCGCGAGCACATTGACATCGCGCACCAGGTCGGCGAACGGAACGTCAAGTTTCAAAGAGCGAAGCGTCGGCAGGCGGAGGCCAGTCAGCTCGTCGGCGCTTTTTTTTTTAGGTCTTCGATCAGCGCTTGCCGCCACTGGTCGAAGAAGGTCTTGCCATCGGCGACACCGTCGCCGGTGATCTGCTGAGTGTCTCGATCGATGCGACCGAGCGCGAGCTGTTGCCGCGGCGACAGCTCGCCGAACGGCTCGGCTTTGGGCTTGGGCGCGGCGGGAGTCAGCAGCTCGTCCTCGTCCTCGGGCTTCCGCCACCCATACTTTTCATAGATGTCCTCGGCCACAACGGGCAGGCCCATGTCTACGATCAAAACCTTGTCCACCTCGACCGCGGTCTTGAGGTCTTTGGCTGGCTCGTAGTCGATCTGCCAGTGAGGGTAGGCCTCCTGCGGCCCGTGGTTCACATCGACATACCACCGCACGGCCTGGTCGAGCACGGGCAGCAGCTCTTTCGAGTCGGCCTCGATGTATTCCTGGCGGACCGCGCCGTGCTGCGCGGCGACGCCGCCCTGGCCGAGGCCAGCCGCGCCCTTGCCAGTGGTCAGCGTCTGGCCGAGGATGCGCTGTGCCTGCCAGTCGGCCATGAGTTCGACGAAGTCCTTCATCGTGCGCACGGGGACGCTCGACGTGACCTCGACGAACTCCAGTTCGATGTCGTCGGGGATTATGATGCCCGTGTCATGCACGACCTCTCTGATCGCCTTCTTGATGTCGCTTCGTTGGTCTTTGCCGCTATTCTCACGGTCGTAGCGACCGACGATGATCGGGAGGGCGCGTTTCTCGATGAAGATCGCCCAAAACTTGAGGCAGTTCTTCTTAAAAAAGTAGGGCCAGTAGGCGAATTGGTATTCGCCGCGACCGTAGCGGTTCATGCCGGCGCGGTTGTGGGTGTGGACGAGGAACTTGCGCGGGTAGCGCTTCTCGACCGGCTCGCCGTCGACCTGGTTGTCTTTGGTGAGCATCCGCAGGCGCCAGTCCATGTCGAAATCGAACCGGCGCTGAGGCCGCGACACGAGGTCGGCGATGTCGAGCGCGTTGCCGTTGCGCTGCCACATGACCTCGGCGACGGAGAAGCCGTGACTGATGGCCCGCATCATCTCGCGCAGGTCCTGCTCGAAGTCCGGGATGCGGTCGAACATGGCCTGCGCACCCTCGGCGATGGCCCGCGCAGCGTCGCTGTCCTCGCCGGGCACGATGCGTCGATCCTTGCTGAGCACGCCGTTGATGCGCGTCTGCACGAACGAGCTGAGCTGGGGGTCCTTGCGATCCATCTCGTCGTAGAGTTTGATCGCGTCGCCGCCGGACTCGGTGGCCCGCTTGCGCAGAATCTCGTCGGGGTTGGTGCGCGCCTCGCCCATCCACTCTTGATCCCAGTCGGGGTCGCTGCGGACAGTGGCCACCTCGCCGGTGCGCGGCTTTGGCGCGGTCTCGGCGTATGTCTCAGGCACCCAGATGTCTCCGTGCTTGCGCATCAATATCCCTCGTAGGGCGAGTCAACAGACACGCCAGTGACCTCTGCCCACGACTCGGCCGAGGCCATGGTGATGCCAAGGCCGCTCGACGCATAGCAGTCGAACGCGTCGGCGAACCGCTGGTGATCCACGCCCTTGGTCCACGTCCATCGCTGCGTGCCATCCGGCGCGGTGACCATGACGCGCTTAGGCTCTTTCATCTGTTTATAGAAGTCGCCGCGCATCAGGCTGGCCGCGTTGCGTGGGAGCCAGTTGCGTTGCCGCATGATGTCCGCGGTGGCCATGTCGAGGAGCTGCGTGCGGTCAAGACGCAGCAAGCCATCGTCGGAGTCGTCTTGCTTCGCGTTCGGCAGGTCGCGGGCCGTCTGCTGTGAGAATAGATCTGCGCGCCACACGCGGCGCTTGCGGCCCGTGCCGAACGAGTCCGCCCACTCGATGGTCTTGCGCACCTCGGGCTCCGCGTCGATCACGCACCGGCGCACGTGGTAGCGCTTGGACAGGGCGGTCAGGTCGTCGAAGCTCTTGACGCGTCCGATGAACGCGGCGCGGCGCACGCCCGACTCCGGGCGGTCGCTGATGCGCACGTCCATCGTGGCGCCAACGTCCACGCCCATCGAGCACGACCGATCGCCGATGCTGCCGGGCATCATGTAGTCGCGGCAGCAGGCGTTGAGCAGATCGTCAGTGAGCGCCGAACCCGGGGGCGAGTATTCGATCCCGAGGTCGGAGTTCATGAAGATCTGGAACTCCCACGCGTCGTCGAGCGCTTTGCGGAACCTGAGCCACAGCGCGGCGAGCGTGGTCTGCCGCGTGAAGAGCTTGCTGATGTGGTAGCCGACCACCTTGCGCTTCGGATACGTCGCGATCCAGCGGCAGTGCTTCGGGTCGTTCTCGTGGCGGTCGAGCGGCGCGTGGCACTTGCGGCAGTAGCATTTGATGTCCTCGTCGTTGTCCTCATTCCATTTCTGGTCGAGCAGCGTGTAGTCGCGGGCGTTGCCCTCCGCGTCGCGGTCCACATGCACGACGTTGACGAAGAAGTCGAGCGGCTGCCAGTCGCCGCACGAACGGCACTTGATGTGCCACTGCCGCTGGTCGCTGGCCTCGTAGGCCGCGGAGATGCCATAGTCCGCGTGGGTCGGGTTGCCGATGATGACCGACGCTTTCATGCCCGGACCGCTGATGCGGTCGTCGGCCATCGCGAGGTTCCGCTGATCGCATCTGTCGATCTCGTCCACGAGTTTCACGTCGGCGGGGATCTCGATGAACTCGTTCGGCGTGTTCGAGCCGGCGAAGTAGAGCACGCCGTCGCCAAAGTTCTTGACGCGCAGGTTGTCCACCTCGCCGATGGAGGTGAGCGATAGCTCCTGATACCGAGGCACCATAAGGATCTCGCGGTTAACGCGCTGCTGCACGAAGCGGTTTCGGACGTCATAGGTCGGGAGCACATGGAAAGTTGTGAACCCAACCGCGGCGAGTGCCAGCTCGAGGCATACGAGCCACTCACTGACACCGCACTGCACGCTCTTCTTGACGACCATGTTCAGCGCTGTCTCCGCGTAGATCTTCATGAGCCAGCGCGGCGTGAGGTCGAGCGGGTCGCCTTTGGTCGTGCGGTGGTGGTTATGCGCGAAGTCGTCTCGCAGCGCCATCGCATCAGCCCAGCGGTCGCCGGAGTGCCGGGCCACGACGGTGGCGTGCCGCGCGTCGAGTTCGCGCTCGGCCGCGTCCAGGGCCGCGAGGCCAGCGAATTGGGCTTGTCCGATGTCGGTCGCGATCATTCGTCCACCGTCTCAATGCCCGCCATGATCTGGTCGAGCCGTTTCAGGGCGTCGCGCAGGATCGGGAACACGATCTTGTAGGTCGTCGAGTAGTTGAGCTTGACCCACTTGACGAGGTTGCGCAGGAAAGTCGCGAAATCCCGCCGAGCGGCCGCGGTCTTCAGCTCTTCGTAGTGCCGCTCCTCGGCTCGTATCTCGGCGTTGTTGCCGTGGATCGCCTTGAGGATCGCCACGCGGTCCTTCTCGTCGTCGGGGTGGTCATACATCTCACGAAGTTTGATGCCGACCTTGCAGAGCCATGCGATATTCTGCGGGCCGCGGACAGCGGGCTCCGTGCGAGCCTCGTTCGCCTGGCGCTCTCGCTCGGTCTTGACGAACGCGGCGAACTCGGGATCCTCAATCCATCGGCGGAAGCTCTTGGCGTTGACCGGGGCGAGGCCGAGTTGCTCGTGTGTGAGCGTCGCGGCCTTGCCCGGCGCCTCCGATGCCTCGACGTAGATCCGCGCCAGATCAGCGAGATATACGCGATACTTCTCGCTGATGCGTCGATTGCGCTTGCGCTGGCTCGTCGAGTGCAGGGCCATCAGCCGCGACTCCACTTATGGTCGATCCCCGTGATCCCCTGCGCCTCGTTCACGCGGCGCTTGAGATCGGGGGCCGATCGGAACTCTGGATTTAACCGGGCGGGCAGGTGCACGGGCTGGCCCGTCTGTGGGTTGCGGGTCGTGCGCTCGGTGAAGCGCCGGTTGCGGAACCGGCCGAACCTCACGAGCACGACCTCCTCATCTCGGCAGAGCGCAAGCGCGATCTCGTCGAGCACGACGTGGATCGTGTCCGTCGCGAACTCCCGACTGATTTTGCATCGGGTAGCGATTCGCTCTATGAGTTGGCCTTGGTTCATTTCGTCAGTCCGAATAACGCGAGCAAGAACATCGCCGCGGCGAGGATGCCCGTGGCGATGCGGCGCGTGGTCTTGTGCGCCTGGAGGTGCTCGGCATGGCTCACCTGCAACTCACCGAGCGCCGTGGCGTTGCTATCGACTACCAACTTGATTGCGTCGAGCTTCTCGACGTCGCCCTTGCGGGCCTGCTCCATCTGTGCGATCCGCTCGGTGTTCGTGGCCATGCTCGCCTCTACGGGATCAACAGGGGGATGAGGCACGACACGCCGATCAGGCCCAACGCAAACAGCCGGGCGGTGGTCTTGGCCGTGCCGCCGCGGAACAGCGGGCTCGTGGTGAACGCGATAAGCGTCACGCCGAGCAGCACGCCGACCATCATGGCCTGGTATCGCGCCGCCGATCGCTGGCGCTGCTTCTCCAGCTCGAGCTGGTGTTTGCCGAGGTCGTGGAACTCAGCGTTCGCGGTCACTGACATGGCGCCGACGTCGCGGGCTGTGGTGGCGACGGGCGCGCTGCCGCTCGTCTGCTGCTGCCGCTGGTCGGTGATGCTCGTCTCGTCCTGGCGAGCCGTGTGTCCAGCCTCCGCGGTCTGGCGCTGGACGTTGCGTGCCTGCTGAGTTGCGGACTGGTCAGCGGGTGCGCGACAGCCAGCGAGAGCGACCAGAATGACGAGGGCGAGGTTTCGCATCGAGTCCCCATAAAACGGAAGCCCCCGCAAAAGCCTTACCGGCTCTCGCGAGGGCTCGCCGCGGTGATGGTCTGTGTTCGTCTGCTCTACATTGTACGCGCCATCTCCGTCACTTCATAGGGCCGCTGTCGCTTGTGTCGCTTAGTCTGTGTGTGCGGCCAAGCCCCGGATGCCCGCGGCCGCGGCGAACGCGACCACCGCCCATTCCCATCGCCAGCCAAGGAGGCACGCGACGGCACAGGCCAGCGCCGCCCAGATCACGTCCGTGCGAGTGATGCCGCATACTGTGACGTTCTCCCAGTGGTTCACGTGCTCGAACTGAGCCTCCATCGGCTCGGGGCACCCCCCGGGAGGCGTTGCCTCAGGCTGCTTGTCCAAGCTCTCTGCATCTGCCATCGTTGTTTGATTCTCGTCCACTACCATTCTCCTTGCCGTTCGAGTGATTGTCGTTCGATGAGGCGCTCGACGCTCGCGGCCGACACGCGCGTCTTGCGCACGCCGACGTTACGAGAGTCGAGCCAGCCATCCCGTATCCAGCGGTAGATCGTTCGCACGTCAACGCCGAGTCGGTCCGCGGCTGTCCGGGGATAGATCCATCGCGTGCCCGACTCGGTCGCTATCATGTCACCACTTCCTCCTGCTGAGTAATTGGATCACCTTCGCCGCCTCGCGCTCGGGCAACTCCGCGAGCTGCTCGCCGATGCCTCCAGCCACCGCGGCCGCGCGGGCGCGGTGGAACGGGGGGATCGGGTTGCGCTTGTGGTCGCCGAGCGCGAGGCCAGCGAGCCGCTCCTGCCAGTGCAGGCCCAACGCGGCGCGGGCCATGGCGAGGATCTTCTTGACGGTAGCCGCGGTGGCCATGCCCGGCCGCACGGGGCAATGGGGGATCTCCACCCAGTCAGCATCCGCTGGCATGTGCCGCTCGGGCCTGGCCTTGGGCGAGTGCTCACTTCTGCCATACTGACCTTCGACCCATTGGATGGCGTCGATGATCTCGACTGTCGTTGCCGTGGCTTTGCCGCGCTTGGGGTTGGCCACGCTCTCGGTCCGTCCGCCCGTGATCGAACTGATGATCGAGTGCCTGTCATCGTCTGAGATGCCGTGCTGATTGCACAGCCCAAGGAACGCACGCCGCGCGTTCATCCTCGTTTGTGCTTTTCGTTTGGTTGCCGTTGCCATCTCAGGCCTCTTCATCGCCAGCATAGAGATATATGTAACCGAACCGCATCTGCTGCCACCGCTCGTAGCGGGCACGCCGCAGTCCGTCCCACGGGGCATGGGGGTCTGCCGGGAACGTGAGGTACAGAGTGTTGGGCGGTTTCGTGTTATCGACGGGCTCTACTGCGAGTTTCATCAGATCGTGGGGGCCACCAATCAGATATGCTATGGGTGGGTTTTGCATGTTCTCCTCCTTGTCAGAGCGGGCAGGCGGCGATGTGCCGCCTGCCCATCGACTGCCTATGCCGCTGCCTTCTTCTTCTTGCCGGCCTTGATCGCCGTCTCCGTCTCGTCGAGAATGCCCTTGATCTCCTCTGGCACGTTGGGCTTGACCGTCCACGTGGTGCGCTGTTCGACGCGCATCCAGAGATTGGCCAGCTCTTCGGCGGTGATCTGTTCCTCGCGCACAGCGCGCAAGATGGCCTCCTTGTCGAGCCGCGGCGACGTGGCCACGAACTGCGGATAGTTCAGTTCGCGGCACTTCTCCAGCGCGCCGTCCTCGTCGTGTTTGCCGGCGATCTTCACGGAGGGGTTGCCCTCGCGGAAGGACACCGAGCCGTTATTGAGATCGAGCGTCTGCTTGTCGCCGAACACCTCGGGATGTGCCTGGCAGAAGAGCTTGATCTGATCCTCGATCGCCTTGGTCTTGCCGGGGATCTCGCCCGCCTCGGCGACCATCTCCTGTTGCAGCGCGGCCATTTTCTGACGGATGCGCACGGTCTTGTGTTGCGCCTCCAGCTCGAGGGCGATCATCTCGCCCAGCGCAGCGTCGATGTCCGCTGTGCTCCGATACACTGACTCCTTCGTTTTCGCCTTCGCCATTCTGACCTCCAATCGGGTTAGGGTGAGCCGGCGACGTTGCCGGCGCTGTCACTGTTTCTCTGTTCGCTATTCGTGCACCTCCCTGCCGCGTAGCGCGCCGTTTCCGCACCGCCATAGGTCATACAGTTGGTAGCCATCGTGGACGTTGCGTAGGAACCAATACCGCTTGCTGTTGTCAACGAGCCTGCAGAGGCATCGTTTGAACTGGCGATAGTGCCGCGGCCACCGCTCCTCCCAGGGGGTGTGTGCGTTGCCGCTGCGGAAGGGGCAGACGACACAGCCCAGCCGATCGAAGCCCTCGTCGTAGAGGGCGGGGTATGGCAGGCCCTCGCCCTCGATAATCTCCCACACGTCGGCCAGGTTGAACCAGAGCGCGGGGTAATAGAGGTGAGTGTGAAAACCGCCCGTGTGCATGTGGTGGCGCGGATAGGCTTTGCGTCGCGCGCTCTCTTCGGCGCGAATGCCGAGGAGGACATGCCGCTCTCGTGTGATGGAGGAACCCACCTCCTTGTATTCATGACAGCACCATCGCCTCACTCGTGTTGGCACCATGCGCTTAGCAATCATCCTCTGCCACATATGCTCCTTACGCCTGCGCACCCACCGGGCGTGCGGGTAGTGCTTGCGGATGAACCGCCGCAGCTCTGGCGGGTCAACGGTGGTGTCCGCGTAGTGCGCCCGGAACGTGACGCCCGCTCGCTCTGCCAGCCAGTGGAGCACGATGCTGTCCTTGCCGCCGGAGAAGCCCAGGCCGTAGCCTTCGGGTGGTTCGTGATCGCGCATGAACTCGACGGCCTCGGTGACCTTGGCCTCTGTGGACTCGAACCAGAGCGGTTGTTGGGTTAGCTTCATCACGATACGGTTTGTCGTGATAGACTCTCGAACCGCATGATCTCGCGACGGAAGACCAGCTCGATCTGGCCGGTCGGGCCGTTGCGATCCTTGGCCACGATCACGTCTGCGATGCCGGGGCGCTCGTCGGGGTCGTAGTAGTCGTCCCGATGCAGGAGCAGGACAACGTCCGCATCCTGCTCGATCGAGCCCGACTCGCGCAGGTTCGACATGCGGGGCTTGCGGGGCTTGTCGCCGTCGCCCTCCGCGCCGCGGTTGAGTTGCGCGGCCGCGAGCACGGGGATCCGCAATTCCTTGGCCAAGGCCTTGAGCCCGCGGCTTACCGCACCCAACTCGCCCACGCGGCCATCGCGGCGGCGGTCGGGTGCGTCGAGGAGCTGGAGGTAGTCCACGATCACGAGGCCGATGTTATGCCGCTGATGCAGCCGGCGAGCGCGTGCACGCAACTCTCGGATCGAGAGCGGGGTCGTGTCGTCGACGAACACGGGCGCTGCGGTGAGTTCGCCAGTTGACAATGTCACGGCCGCCCACTCGGTATCGGAGATCAGGCCCTTGCCCAGCCGGGCGCCGTCGACCCGTGCGTGCATGGCGAGCATGTTCTGTGCGACGCGCTCGGCGCCCATCTCCAGGGAGAAGACCGCCACGGGTGTGCTGTGCTCGATCGCGACGTGCAGCGCCACGTTGAGGCACCAACTCGTCTTGCCGATGCTGGGCCGCGCCGCGGCGACGATGAACTCGCTCTTGCGCATCCCGCCGACGAGGTCGTCGAGATCGTAGAACCCGGTGGGCACGGCGTCCGCGCCGACGCCGCCGGCATCGATCGTGTCGAAGAGGCCAGCGAGGATGTCGCTCATGGACAACTCGCCCCCGCGGCCATCGTTGATCGCGAGCACGTCCTGCTCGGCCTTGTCGAGCATGTCATCGATGTCGTCGCCGTCGTAGGCATCACTGACCATGTTGCGGCCCACGCTGATGATGCGACGGCGGAGCCAGGCCTTGCGCACGATGTCGATGTAGTAGCCCACGTTGGCCGAGGTGGGCACCGCGTCGAACAGCGCCATGATGTAGCCCGCACCGCCGGCCTTGTCGAGCGTGCCAGCGGACTGGAGACGCTCGCGGAGGATGACCGCGTCGATGGCCTGCTGTTGGTCGCGCATCTCGGCGATGGCCGTGAACACGATCTGGTTGGCGCGGCTGTAGAGGTGCTCAGCGGTCAGCGCCTCGATGGCCTCGTCCGCGGCCTCGGCGTCGAGCAGCATGGCGCCGAGCACAGCCATCTCGGCGTCGAGGTTCTGGGGCTGTTGCCGAGTGGATGGGGCAGCGATCATTCTGATGCGTCTCCTCGGGTCGCTGGCCGCGACAGTCGCACGCGGGCGGGATGCGGACGGCCAGTGCGTTGGGCGTGTTCGTTGACCCTGGTGCAGCGTGGGCAGATCCGGAGTCGCGGCACGTCCGGTGAGCGCCAATCGCGGTGGCAGCGGAGGCAAGTCGTTATGCCCGGTCGTGGCTTGATTGTCGATACCATGATGATCTCCTTAGAACAGTTGACCCTGTTTGGGGACCCCAGGATAGAGCGGCGAGCACTTCAACGCGGTGGCTCGCCGCCAGATAGCAATAGCACGGCGGCGTAGTGCGTGCACGGTCTCGCGGCGGTCACCCGCCGCGGTCGCGAGGTAGTAGCCCATCGGCTCTCGGCATGCGCTGCAGATCGGCATGCGCTTGCGCTCGATGAGCGCGGCGACCACGTCGTGCAGCTCCCGCATGTCGATGCCCAGCGCCTGCGCGATGCGCTTCTTGGTCTGGGCGTTGGCTCGGCCGGCGCAGTGGCAGCGCAGATACGCGGCCACCGCGTCGGGTAGGTTGTCACTCTTGTATGAGGCTTGCATCAGCTTGTTCCTGCGCGGCCTCTGACCGCTCGATATAGCGCTGGGCATTGAGCAGTCGCTCAGCCCTTACGACTGCCGCTCGCCCGGCCCACTGGCAGCCCTCAGGGTCGACGAGCAACGGCAGCTCGCGCTTGGCCTCGACGATCATGCAGTATGCGCAGATGCCCTCGGAGCGCATCATGTCGAACTCGGCATATTGGATCTCGGCCTCGTCGAGCAGGCGCTTGACCTCTTGGCAGCGGCCGCAATCCTTGGTCGTGAAGAGTTTCATGCGCGCTCCTATGCTGTCTTGCGCTCGGCCTTCTCGATGGCTTCACGCGCCTTCTCGAACACAGGCCCGACGCCAGCTTCCAGCGCGGCGTGCACGCTCGATTTCGGCTCGCCGATCAATTTGCCGAGCCGGCCATAGGTCATGCCGACCTTGACCCGTCGCGCCACGAGCGAGGTGAACACGTCGTCCACGTCGCCGACCTCGATGCGCTTGTGGCCGCGCACGTTGGCCAGGTGGGATGCGTCGTCGAGCTTGGCCTGCACGTGGATGTAGGATCGCCCGTTCTGATCGTCCCACGTGAGTTGCTCGAGCCGGTCGAGCGCGTCGGGCGTGGCGAGCTTGCCCCAGCCCTCCATGTCGGCATAGACCGCGAACTCGCTCGGGCTGAGGCCGCGCACGTCGAGCCGCTGGCAGCGGTAGTTGACCTCGCGTCGGATCGCGAGCCGCTGGCGGAGTTCAGGCTGGCCCACGAGGATGAGCGTGAAGAGCGGGCTCTGCCCGGCGAAGCTCATCTCGCGCATGCGCTTGAGGCTCGTCATGGTGCGCCAGTGGAGGCGCTGCGACTCTTCGAGCACGATCACCACCTCACGGCCCTGCGCGGCCTCGCCGAGGAAACGGCAGGCCTGCACCTCGCGGGCCGCGAGGCTCCGGCGCGGGTTCTCTCCCTCGCCCTGGCCGTGCTGTTGCAGCCCCCAGACGCACCACGAGAGCACGTAGCCGATGTCGATCTTCTCGGCACGCAGGCATGGCGGCTGGATCGCGGCCACGGTGGGCATGTCGGCGAGCACGGTGTTGACAGCGGTGGTCTTGCCGCTGCCCGCGTCTCCGATGATGGCGAGCCACGCGTGGTCGCTGACCGCTCCGCGGATCGCCTTCTTCAATCGTTTCAGGTCACTCGTTTCCAGGATGCTGTTCATCACCGCAGCTCCTCTCTAAGGGATAAGGTCAAGCCAACTCTTCCACGCGCCAAGAGCGAGGGCGCACGGCGTCGTGAAACAAGACTGGGCACAACTTGCGATATACTTTCCTCGTGTTGGCGACTGGCTGTAGCACATGGCAATGTCTCGCCACTGGGCAATTTGAGCACAGCCCCATCTCCTCCACGGCGCCCACCACCATCATGTCGAGTGCCCGGTCAGGGATCATGTTTGGCAACAGGCTGTCGTAGATGCGCACTACACGACCGCGTCTGATTATGATTAGCCAGTAGGTCATAGAAGGGAGTTCTATTTCCGCGGCTTCTTGGCCTTGGGCTTGGGTTTACTGTCCTCGTTCACGTCGTCGGTCGGCTCGTCGCGGATGGCCATGTGGTTGTCCATGGCCTTGAGCGCTCGGCTGCAGGCCACACGCACGCGCTGGCGAGCATCGCGTCTGCTGCCGAGTTTGAGCGCATCGCGCACAAGCGCCGCGGTTGTCGCGTTCATCACCACGTCTTCGCCCATGAGGGTTCCTCCTGTTGAATTGTGCAGAGGCGCGAGTCGCGTTGGAGAATGCAGAAAAGGTTCACGCTCGCGCCTCCGCGGGGAATAATGACTGCTGTCCGAGCGCCGCTCCCTCGCGGCGGTCTTGGGCCAGGGGGTTGATCCAAAGGCACTCAGTGCGCGTGTGGTGTGAGGCCGAGCCGGCGCCGAGCATGCCCGTTCCGCGGGTACGGCCGGCGGCATGGCAGTGGACGCGATGCTCGACCCGCTCCCAGCCGGCGGCCTCGAGCGGCTCGTAGACCGGCGTGCGGTAGCCGCTGAGCACGGCCATGCCATCGATGCCGAGCAGTGCGTCGACCAGCTCGGCGTGATCGGCCTCGGTCATCTCGTGGGCATACTCGCCGTTGCGGCGCGTGGCCGATACATAGGGCGGGTCGAGATAGAACAGTGTGTCGGCCGTGTCGAAGCGGCCGATCACGTCGAGCGCGGGCCGATGCTCGATCTGCACCATGCGCAGGCGCGTCGCGGTCTCGGGGATACGGTCAATGGCCGACAACCACTTGGAGCAGTTGCCTGCCATGCCGCGATGCGATCCCTTGCGATCGTAGCCCCAGCTGGCCCCGCGCCCCACGGACTCGGCCGAGAAGCTCTGACCTGCGATCACGACAAATCTCCACGCCCTCTCGACCTGGCTGCCGCCGGTAGCGTCGCGGCAGGTATACAACTCCTCGCGGCTGTATGGCGTGAGGTCGAGCCGCTGGATCAGCTCGGTGCGCATGGTCTCGTCGCGCAGCACGCGGAAGAACGTCACGAGCCCGCTGTCGAGATCGTTGTAGACCTCGACGGGCGATGGCGGCTTGCGGAGCAGCACGCTGGCCGCGCCGCCGTAGGGCTCGACGTAGGTGTGATGGCGCGGGAAGTGGGTGATGATCCGCTTGGCCTGGCGGCACTTGCCGCCGAACCAGGGGATGGGTGAGCGGACGGGCTTGTGGGGTTGTAGGGCATCCGTCATGATTACACGGCCCATCTGTTGCTCCTTATGCCACCAAAGGTTCCAGCTCGCCCTTGAGCGAGAGCTTGACGAGTCCGTTGATCACGTCCCAGGCCTGCAGGGCCGAGCCGTTCCAGGGCTGGGGGAAAAGCCAGGCCGTGCCGCCGCGGGCTTCCCACTCGCGGCAGTTGGCCTCGTTGTCGTCGATGAGCAGTGCGCCAGGCCGGGCGCACGCGGCTTTGTGTGGGGCGAGCAGATACTTCCGCGTGCCCAGCTCGCGGGCGATCCACTCGGTCTTGCCAGCGGCGCACGCGGGGGACAGCGACGGCTGCGTGAGGATGTAGGCCTCGCCGGCGTTCTGTGCCGCGCCCCAGAGCGAGACCGCCCATGGGTAGGCCTCGAGCTGCGACCAGAAGGCCGGCCCGAGCCTGTCGATCGTGCCCCAGAACTCCTCGAGGGTCAGGCCGAGCTGCTCGGCCAGGTCGTATTGCTCTGGGACCAGGTCGCTCCGATGCCATACTCGGCGCACGCCGCCGACGAAGTCCGCCAGCACGCCATCGCAGTCCACAAAGATCAGTCGCTGCTCGTCCATTGTTCCTCCTGGTTTCAGTTCGCGCTGTTCTTGGGCGTGATCGCGGTGAAGCCGCCGACCGGCCACCGGACCATGAACGTATGCCTGGCGTTCCAGACGAAGAAATACATCTGCTGCTCAACGGCGAGCACGGTGAGGGTCTTGGTGCGCATGTGGGGCAGCTTCATGCTCTCACCACCTTGAACCGCTCCTCTTCCTCTTCACGCATCCCGCTCAGGTCCGCGGCGAACCGCAGCACCCAGCGCCGATCAAGCGAGTGCTCGACGGCGACCTTGACGAGGCGTTGCGCCTCCGCGCTCATGTCTTCGATCGCGCAGCCGATCATGCTCGCCATCGCGGCCTTCGCCTCCTCCGCGTTCGCGAAGTTAGCGCCCCGGTCGTGCTGCGCGATCGGGGATGCGTTCTCGACGGGCGCGCTGGGGCGTGCGACCACGTGGGTCTGCGCTGGGCGCTCGTCGTAGGTGATGCTGTAGGTCTGGTCCGCCGCGGCCGCGTTGGCGCGCTCCGCGAGAGTCAACTTGTCCGCGCTGAACTCGCCGATGCGGTTGAGTTCGTAGGGTTCGAGGTCGAACGTCTCGCCGTCCGCGCTCTCGCCCACGAGCCGGCCGTCGCCCATGCGGTGCACCTTGATCCTCTGGCGAACCAGCCTGCCCGGGGCTTCGTAGCGCCCATTGCGATACCACACAAGCCGATCGGGCCGGACATACCTGTCTTCGGTGTTGAACGCGGCCGCGGCTGCGTCGTCGGGCAGGGCGCGCACCTCGCCAAGGCCGGCGAGATACACGTCGAGCCGCGACTGATCGCGATACCACGGGTGTGACTTGGCCTGCATCTGCGCGAGGTAGTGCACGTAAAGCTCATTGAGTTCGCTGAGCTTGATGTGCTCGCCCTCGCGGCCAAGCAGGTCCATCTCGAAGCGCCGCCACATCGTGCGGAAGTTGCCCTCGACCTTGCCGCGTGCGCGTGAGTTGCCCGGCCTGGCGCCGAGGAACTCGAACCCGAGGCTCTCGGCGAAGGCTTTGCCCTGCGCTGAGTTCTGGAACGGCCCGTGGTCGCAGTAGACATGCTCGGGGATCCCCTGGAGCGCCAGGAGCGAGTCGAACGCACCCCAGATCTCCATGAGCGCCTCGATCACCATGGTCGCGCTCTCGCCGGGGTAGCATGAGTAGCGGCCACTGACCACGCGGCTGTGGTCGTCGACGACGTTCGTGATCCACAGCCCCATGCGCTCGCCGGTGCGCTTGTTTTTCCAGGCGCCGCCCGAGCGGGACGTGATCTCCAGCACCCAGTCGTCGCCGTCGCGTTCGAGCGGGCGGAGGTATTCACTGCCCGAGGAGTCGATCTGGTGCAGCTCATTCGAGCGCTCGGCCTCGAATCGGTGGGATGCGTTGCGCAGGCGGCGTCCGTCGATCCGCTTGGTCATGCGATGGAACTTGGAGACGCTCATCTCGCCCGGCTCGAGACGGCCATCGCGCTCGCACTTGGCGACGGCCATCTCGGTCGGATACCAGCGCCCCCGGCCGTTGGGCTTGGCGTCGGGCGAGTGCTTCATAATGCAGGTGAGCACCTCCTGGTAGGCGGCCTCCTCGGCATCGGAGTATTGCCCCGCGTCCGCGCGGGGGCTGCGCGTGCGGCCGGCGCGTCGGGCGATCTCACGCGCGAGCGCGGACCGCGACCGCCCGGTAGTCGCGGCCCACGCGTCGATCACGCGGCCCTTCGTGCCGAAGGGCGCGGCCTCCCACTCGGCGAGCAGCGCGGCGAACTGGTTGGTTGCGAGCTGGCGCGGCATTAGGCCGTCGCTCCTGCGCCAAGCCTACGGTTCACCGCCTCCACTTGTCTCTCGCTCAATTCCCACAGCCGCTGAGCGCCCCGACAAACGACCGGGCGGACCAGGGGTCTGACGCAATTCAGCACCCAGCCATACTGCCCGCCATCGATGTCATAATCGCAGAGCGCCGCCTTGTGGTAGCCGTGGCCATAGAGGGCCTTGACCGTGGCCAGCTCGGCAACGGCGACAACCGCGCCGACGTCCACTGAGCAGAGAGGGAGATGCATGTCCATGACCCCGTGGCGTGTAGCGTGATCGAGGATGACCGGGAGAGCGTTCTCGTCGAAGCTCATGCCCGCATGGATGGCGATCGGCCCGCGGTAGTCGGTCTTCCATGAGCGGACTTCCATGGTCTTGTAGCCGGCCGCGATCAGCGCGGCCCAGGGTTGCTTGATGGTGAGCGCCTTCATTCGTCGTCCCTCCCCTCGACCGCCTCGAGGTGATACAGCCGCTCGTAGTTGGTCAGCGCGGTGGTGGCCTCGGCGAGCATCCCGACGACGCTGGCCCGGAGATGCACATCGGCATCGGAGAGATCAATCCCGCGAACGAGACTCAAGCCCCGGTGGAAATGCTGCTTGGCGTCGGCGCAAGCCTTGGCCTTCTGCTCCTCGGTGAGGCTCTTCGGGTTCTGGGCGATCTTGAGTTCGGCCTTGAGCTTCTTGATGTCCTCGTCGCGTTTGGCGATTTCCTCGCCGCCCTTCTTGGCCTTGTCTTGGAGGTAGCCGATCTTCTCGCCCTGGCGCAGGAGGGATTGCTCGACCTCGCGCTGTTCCTCTGTTCGGCGGTGGTAGTCGTAGGCCATGGCGACGAGTTCTTCGTCTGTCGCCTCGCCGCGCTCGACTCGACCGCAGAACTTCTTGATCTCGCCGGCGGGGAGCTGGCGGAGGGAGCGCATCACGCGGACGGTCAGCTTGTTGCGGTCAGCCCACTGGACGAACTTCGGGCCGAGCGTCTCGAAGTTCTGGATGCGCTCCTCGTAGGTGCGTCGAGCCAGTGGCAGCTCCGCGTCGACGAAATCCTCGAACGATTTGTAGCCACCGCGCAGATAGAGCTTGTTGTCGCGGACGCTCTTGAGTTCGGCGGTCGAAAACGCGGCGCTGATCTGCTCGAATATGCCCGTGGCATCGAGCCTGCCCATTGCCCGGCAGAATTCCTGATCTTGCAGCGGCACACGCTTTGCGTCGCAAAGCGACCCCGATGGCGACACGCCGCCATGTTTCCTTTGGTTTTGCACCAATGTGGGGGGATTCGATGGCGACGTGTCGCCATGGGTAGCAACTTGTGTGCCATCTGCCGCGGTCTTTTTGTCTTCTACCATCCACCACTCCTCCTTAGAATCGAATCGTGAGATCGGCCACACCGGCGGCGGCGACACCGAGGGTCGCGGTCGCACAGAACAACACGTAGTCGGCGCCCATGGACTGGCCGCCGAACTCGGTCACCAGCCACCACATCTCCAGATACAGAACGATCAGGGCGACGTAGGTGGCGAACTTGACGAAGAAGCTACGAACCATCAGCCCCCTCCCCTCAGAATGATTTCCTTCAAATGGGCAAGAGAAGTGCGGATGTCTCTGGAGAGAATGAGCACCTCTAAATACATCAAGCTGGTGATAATCACAGCGGCACTGACAGCGACGGCCAGAACAGACGACAGGGTATCCATCACCGCTCCTCCTGTTGAGTTGGGGACTATGCTACGTCGAGAGCTTGGGGTGGGAGACGTAGCGCCTGCGCAATCTTTTTTCTGATGTGGTCGGCTTTGCGCTTGCCCTTCAATATCCTGGATACGTAGCTCTGGTCTTCCCCTATCTGTCGCGCAAGAGCAGAGACTGACGGGATGCCCCTGTCGATCATCTTCTTGCGAATCCGTTTGACCTTCCTCCCGTTCATGTGATATACTCCTTTTGCCGGTGGCATAGGTTTGAACACACCTAATTATACCGCAGGCGCAACAGGAGTCAAGCGGAAAACTTGCGGCTACGCACTTTTTCTGTCGCCGCGGTTCTTTTGGCAGCCACATGTTTGGGGGGGGAGGCGAATATGGAGACCTCACTATCCGACAGAATCACCGCCTTAGTGGAACATTTCCACGGGGCTCGTGGCATGGCTGCGTTTGGTCGGTCCGTCGGCGTGGCGACCGCCACGGTGCAGCGATGGACCCGCGGCGCAACACCGGACGCGGACCACATCCGCTCGATTGTTACGCAGACGCAATGTGATCCGCGGTGGCTGCTGACAGGCGAGGGGGAGGCGTTCCCCGAGCGGGTGAAAGAGAGGGCGGAGGCCTACCAGGGCGAAGAACCGCAGATGTCCGTCGCGGAAGAACTGGAGCGGGTGGCGGCTCGCGTGCGGGCGGCCGAGGCGCGGGGGGAATCGGTCGAGCACGTGTGGCGTTTTGCGCGAGAGGGAGAACCCGTGGGCGACGATGAGGAGTATAGGTGCATAGCTTGTACTAGGGAGGGGGCCGAGGACGGCGCGGTGGTCGTGCGCCGGGGGGTGTTGCCAGAGGGGCACACGCTCTCGGCGATGCGTGTGCCGGACGACAGTATGGAGCCAACGATCCTGCGCGGCTCGATCGCTGTGATCGATCACGACGACCGCTCGCCAGAGATCGCCGCGGCCAAGTGGAAGGGCCGCCGCATCATCGCGGCCAGGCTGGACCCCGAGGTTGCCGAGTCGGTCGCGATCCGATACGTCGAGCAGGTCGGCGACGTGCTGATGCTCGATCCCGCTAACCCCGCGCACGGCAGATTGGTGGTTGCCCCCGAGGCGATCGTCGGGCGGGTGGTGTTCGTGGCGATGGACTTGTTTTCTCAGGAGGGATAGCGATGCAACGTCTCGCAACGGTCGGACTGGTCGCGCTGGGCGTGGTGATCGGGGCGGGGATCTCGGAATGGCTCCGGCCGCGGGAGGCAGTGGGAGCGAACAAGATCACCTACGATGTGTTGTACGCGCGGTATATCGTGCTCGTCGATGAGAAGGGAACCAAGCGGGCGATGATGGGGACCAAGGGGGGCGACGTGATGCTGGGGTTCTTCGATGCGCAGGAAAACCCGAGGGTGAGCATGGGCGTGATAGACGGGAGTGCAATGATGGGACTGAGCGACCCCGACGGGACAGAGCGGGTGCAGCTCTCGCTCGCGCCCAACCGCGTATGCAGCCTGGCGATGTTGGGCACAACAGGCCGGCGGGGGGTGATTCTGGGCTGCCAGGACGACGTATCGTCACTGGCGTTCTACGATGCCCGCGCTCGGCGCAGAGCCCTATTGGGCACGGCAGGCTCGACCCCATCGCTACAATTCTTCGATGCCGCCGAAAAGCGCACGCTCGCCCTGCCATGATGTTCTTCTCGGCAAGCCGTCCCGATCTGGCCGCCCAGACGCGGGCGTATCTCGAAAAGGCTCTCATCCTCGACCCCGAAACATGCGAGATGCTCGACGTCGAATCCAAGCTGGCCAAGCTCCCCGCTACCCCATAGACAGCGTTTGTTTCCCCTCCGAGGTTTTTTTTCAACTACCTGCCCTCCCGCCCCATTTTCACCCCTTCACACCCCTCCCGGCCCAACCGAAGTCGCGACCCACTTATCGCGATTCCCCGTTCCATTTATCGCGGCGTGTCCGT
>JALGTR010000347.1 GCA_029821265.1 Candidatus Zipacnadia bacterium | reverse complement strand
TACCTGGACCCGGTGAACGGCGACCTGAAGTTCATCGAGGGAGAGGTGCACACCGTCGGAGAGGCGGACGTCACTGACCTGGGTCAGTGGGTATGTCGCCTTTCGACACCGCTGGAGCGGGAGCCGTATCAGTGGGGGCCGGTCGGAGTGAGGGGCATCGGGGTGCGGGCGCGAGCGACGTGGGTCAGTCCGGGTCGGTCGACAACGTTGCAGGATCTGGTGTGGGCACTAAGCCAGTCGCCGCCCACGCGAGCCGAGCCAAGCCTCGGCGAGACCTGGCATCAGGTGATCGTGGACACATACCTGACGAGGGCTCCGATCTAGATATGCGTGGCAGAGACGGCATGACAAGTTGGGCCGCATTCGCCAGTGGACGAAGGGGCTTCACGCTGATTGAGGTCGTCGTCACTGTTGGGCTGCTCGGGATCGTGCTTGCCCTTCTATTGATCCCGGTCATGAGCAGCCTTGGCTACTTCCGGTCGGCCACCGCGCGGGCCGACGCACAGACGGCGGCCCGGATCGCCCTGGATTCGGTGGCGCGCGAGCTGACGGAAGCGATGTACGTTCAGCTCGACATGTACGACAACTCGATGATAGCGGTCATCCCCCCGCTGAGGGTCGATCCCGACGACCCGAACAGTGAGATCGTCACCCCGCCCAGACCTGACTGGGGCCGGGCAGTTCGGTGGTGGCGGGCGCTGTACGATCCGACCGCCAACTACAACCCCGGCGGTACGCTGGCACCCGCGAACACGTACTTCCTGGCGCGCACCGTTATCCGTGATCCCTTCACATACGACGATGAATGGAACCGCTGGAACGAGGCCTGGGCTCAGGGCCAGGACGCAGTCGGCGCCGAGGGAGTGACCGGTTGGGCGCCGATCTCCAGGGTCGTCCACATGGATGTTGATTGGCGTTTCGGGTCCGGACAGATCGGTCGGAGGAACGCCACCCTACAGCCAGGGTATCCGTACCTGGACGTTCAGTACGCGCTTGAGAGCGAGTCAATCAGCTTCTCCGAAGCGGCCCGGCTGTACCGCGATTCGGTTGTGGCGTTGACGCCGAATGCCACCGACTACGATGTCTCTCAACTCGAGTTCAACCCAACCGTGGTCGCCGGAGAATGGCTGCGCCCCGTTGAGGGCGCCGCCAGCCCGGATTACTCGGTCTACCGGTCGCGCTATCCGCTCTGGCGGCTTGGCGCCCCGTACACTGGTTGGGCGAACTTGAGCGACGATCCCTACTTCGACACGGCCCTCGAGAGAATGCCGTGGGCGCGCGATCCTTTCCTGCTGATCTACAGGTACGCATCGAGTGTCGCCGGCGGGGCATACGAGCTGGGCGCGATCGGGGTGTTCGACCCCCGCACGCGCACGATGAGGATCGTCGATCCAGACACGGGATCGACTCTTTACGACACCGGCATGTATCCGTACCGGAGTCCGATTTGCTCCGTCGCCTTTGGGATCGACTGGATAGACGGGTCGCTGCGGTGCGACTTTCCCCCGAGCGGCACCGAGGATCAGATGAGAAGCGAGGAGCCTGTGGCGCTGCCGGGGGCAGTCTTCACGCCGACCGCGCTGACCAGCCCTTCGCAGACCGTGTACGAGGCGCCTCTGATGGCGGTCTGGTCCGCACGGTCGCGCGGCGAGGCGCTCTCGACGTTCCTTAATCGAGATTCGCTCCAAGTGCGGGTGGACACGACGGGAGACGGAGTGCCGGACCGGACTCTCACACAGGTCTATTGCGCGCCGCGCGAGAATACAGATCAGTTCCAGGTGGGACTCGACCTGCCAGATAACGTGACTACGGACGATCCTCAGTACGGATGGCTTCGGGTTCCGGCGACGCTCGCGGGTCTGACGTCCTCGGCGACAAGCACATTCTACGTGGACTTTCGATGGCGCAGCAATGGGGTGGTGCCGGCGGGGTTGAAGTTGGCGGAGGAGAAGCCGGACCTCGTGTCAGCTTACTACCGGACCGCGGCCGTGCTGGACATTGCGATCACCGTCACGCGAGCCGATCCCGGTGCGACGGCGGGGCAGCGTATCGCACAGTCCGCGCACTTGACTCGCCGGGTGAAGCTGAGGAACCTTCTGCGTGAGATCCGCTATGAGGACTAGCCGACACTTCGAGAGAATGCTGGCGACGGGTCTGTGTGGACGTTCCGCTCTGTGGGCAATGTCGCGAGCGACGTCAGGGCAGGCGCTGCTGATCGCCGTCCTGGTCCTGTTTGCGGTGGCGACGCTGGCAGCGCTCTTTGCGGGCATCATTGGGTCTCAGATCAGCCAGGTTGCACGCCAGAGTGAATTGGTGGCGCTGCGCAACATCGCGGAGGCGGCGCTCCGGTTCGCCAACGCGCAACTGACGTACTCTCCGGCCGCGGCTGACTGGCGGCCAAGCCC
>JALGTR010000107.1 GCA_029821265.1 Candidatus Zipacnadia bacterium | reverse complement strand
CGAGGGCAACTTCATGGAGGGGCGCTTCCGCGAGGTCGTGGGCAATGACGAAATGGTACTCAACGGCCCGGGCCTCGGTGTCCCCACGATCTCCATCTCGCGCTGGCCCTACCCGGAGTATCACACCGACAGGGACACCCCGCAGATTATCTCTGAAGCGCGGTTGGAGGAGGCCTGCGACGTCATCCTCGACCTGATCGACATCCTCGAGACGGACTTCGTGCCGCGCCGCAGGTTCAAGGGGCCGATCTTCCTCTCAGGCCATGGCCTGTGGGTCGATTACCGTGAGAACTTCGCGCTGAACCGCGCGATCGAGAAGGTGATGCTCTCGCTCGAGGGCGACCAGAGCATCCTTGACATCGCCGACCAGACACGTGTGACGTACCGTGACATCCACGACTTCGTCCAGCGCATCGTGGACCTCGATCTCGCGGAGATCGTCGGCAGAGGAGCTGACCTCGAGCGCCAGGTCTCTGCACGCCATCCCCGATCCTCGATCCCGCAGGAGCGACCGTAGCGGACCTGCGGTTGACGCCCCTTGCATCAATCGACAGCAGCAGCCGCAGCAGCCGATGCTGCACGGGCTCGTCCGTCGGTCTCCGCCGCGTGCCTCGGGGCTTGACCCCCGGCGCAGTGCCTGCGAGGCAGCGCGCTGGCGCATGCCGCGGCATCATCGGCTCTCCCCACGTCGCCGGTCAGGCGCTGCCCGACTTTCCGCGTCTCCACAGCGGTCGCACGCCCTGATGCGGGCCCGGGAGGCATCCGGGACAGCTCACGCGGCTGGCCGGCGCGGAGACCTCAAACTCGACCGGCGCTTCCAGCACCCAGGGCCAGAAGCCCCCGCCGTCGAGCGTGCGATCCTCGTCCATGTTGGCGTGGAATGTCTCCTCGGTCAGGTTCAGCAGCGCGCTGTATCTCCCCGGCGGAAGCTGAACCGCCCCGATCGCCGGGCGCTCCGGCTCCCACTCGGCGAAGATCCCGACACGATCGTATGCCGCCACACCCTCACGGTACAGCTCACGGTCGCGCTTCACATCGTACCACCGGGGCGCTGAGTCCGAGGGCCCGCGCTCCCTCTGCCCCACCTTCCAGAGCACATGGAGGCTGGCGTCACATGCGAACTCATGGCGGGCATTGCCCGCCGCGTCGGTGACAAGCCAGTCGAAGAGCACGTATCCGCGCACATCATGGCCCTCCGCGAGGTGTGTGGCCAGATCGGCGTCGCTGACGTTCCACCCGCAGTCGGCACACCACCAGCGGCCAAGAGTGCCGAGCTGCCAGCTTGACCAGGCGCGCGTGCCTGTCGCGTTGGCGGCCTCATCAACCCCCAGCACCCGAGCGGTACCCACGAGCTTGAGCTGGTAGGCCATCCAGGGCTTAAGGCCCTTCGCGGAGATGACGCCGGTCAGCCGCCGGGCGCGCGGCTGGAGGGCGACCCGCACAGCAGCGCTGTCGTCGTAGCTGAAGCGCCTGATGAACTCCGGCGCGTACGGAGCATCGGCGATATCACGCCAACGCTGCTCGCCGGTCGGTTCAGAGACGGGGCGGAACTCGACGTCAGTCGGGCCTGTCACGCGAATCATCAGCTCCTGGGGCGCGTCGGAATGGTCCGGCGCTCTCGCGCATCCGGCGCAGAAGAGCGAGATGACACAGGCCAGCATGGCTGTCGGGTGACGCATGGGGCTGCGGTTCGCGAGCGGCGAAGTTGAATCCTGCCCACCGGCGTGCGGCAATGCAGAAGCCGGCCTCTCGCGCTGGAGGCCGGCCTGAAGATGTCGCAGTGCCGCAGCTCACTCTGTCGGCTGCGTGGGGTGCCAGTATACCGCCGTGTCGAGTTGCTCTTCCTTCGCCCACTTCACATGCCCGTCGGCGAAGCCGTAGATCAGACCATCGTTGTGCCTCTGCGGCCAGTTGTTGCCCGTGAAGCTGGTGTCGCTCGGGGCATGTGTGATGTCGTTGTTCGGGTCGTTGATCCACCACGCGGTGTCCCCGGTCTTCCCGTTGGCGCCGATGGCCTCGGGCGCAACATCGGAGACCGTGATCTTGGTCGCGGCGTCCCAGAATGCCCCCATGCTGATCCCGCCGGTCAGGTAGTTGAGCGCGTAACCGGGGGCCTTGTCCTTGCGGTCCGGGCAGTACATGATTTGACGATTGCGGGTGTATGGGAAGATCGCGTTGTACCACTGTGTGTCGGGCTCGTAACCAGACTGGCCGCGCGGGAAAACCTCGTCGTAGTCCTGTGCGTACATGGCGAGTGCGAGCGTGATCTGCTTCACGTTGGAGATGCAGGCGGCCTGCCGCCCCTTGCCCTGGGCCCTGGAGAAGACCGGAAACAGGATCGAGGCGAGGATCGAGATGATCGCAATGACGACCAGCAGCTCGATGAGCGTGAAGCCCTGACGATCTCTCGTGGTCTCAGTCATGCGTGCGCCTCCCTGGGCCCTCCTGCGGCGGAACTGTCAGGTAGCACTATTGTCCAACACCTGAAGCTTCGGCAAGTTTCACCCAGTGCCTCCCCCACCCGCACACTACCGGGTCATCGCGATCACGAGGGTCGGGGCGCACGGGTAACGTCCGGCCCGGGATCCGTAGAGCGTCAGGCCGCCGCGTCCGGGTGCGGAGTCCCGTACCCTGAGACGCACTTCAGCGATCCCTGATTCCAGCGCGTTGAGAACTGCGTCTGCGCCGACACGGGCCTGGACGAGCTGGCCATAGCGGCCCTGAAAGCCGTGCATGTGCGACAGCGCTCCGCGCGAATCGGCAGGCTGGTCGATCAACCGAACCCCGCGGGCGGCCTCCACCCCCGCGATCTCGATGTCGACGGTGCTCGGCCACGGCTCTCCGCCGGTCTGTGGCGCGCCCGGACGAGCGCTGGAGAGCTCGAGCACCAGTTGAACCGCGCTGATCCTCCCCGGATCGATCTCCTCAGGCAGAACGAAACCACACGACATCTCACCATTGCCGCGACCGGCCAGAAGCTGCACGCACCCATCAACCTCGCCGCGCTCAACCTCACCATCGAACGAGGCCGCCCACTCATCGAGCGGGCATGTAACTCCCAGTGGCTCCGTCTCAACCTGAGGCACCACCTTCTCTGGGACGGCCTCGAAGAAGCAGAAGTTAAGCGCCTCCTCGCGGCCCGATTGGTCGCAAAGCAGCGCCTCCACGCGCGTCAGGCCGGGCGTATCGGGCAGCGTCAGGTTGATCTGGTGTCCACTCTCCGCGCTGCCACCGAGCGGCTGGTTGCGCGCGATGACCCGCTCGCGGCCCAGTCCGTCGATGAAGCGCGCCTGCCACGTGACCCGGTCGGCGAGCTGCCCGGACTCGGCCGAAGGGCGCAGAAAGACCGGGATGGTAACATCCGCCCCGGGCTCGACCGTGCGTCCCGGCGGGCCATCGAAGCCGACAAACCGGCGCCCGAGAATCATCGCCGGATCGTAACCGAAGACCTTCGGCGAGCGGTCGTAGTCGTAGAGCCCGTTGTGCTCCCACTCGATGTCGGTGAGCTCGGTATACACATAGCCGCAGATCTTCTCATGGCGGCGCAGCTCGTTGGTGAGAAACAGCAGACACCACGACACATCGAGATCCCCCATGCGAGCGGAGATGCCACCGTACTCTGAGTTCATCAGCGGGCTGTCGTCCTGGGTGTTGCCGCCGACATAGTTGAACTCCGAGCCGGGATAGGTTTGCTTGACCACGTTCTCGATGTGCTCGCGCGCATCGGCCGGGTCATTGATGTAGAAATGCCAGGAGTTGATGTCGGTCACGACGTGGTCGTAAAGGCACGGCGAGTTGTCCTCGACCAGACGCGTTGGATCAAGGGCCTTCGCCCGCTCGTAGCACGCTCGGACCCATGCCTGGCGGTCAGGCATCTCGGCGTAGTCCCTTCCGCCCAGCCCCCAGGTCTCGTTGAAGAGGCACCACGCGAAGATGCTGGGATGGTTGAAGTCGCGACGGATCTGCCCCCAGGCCGTGCGCTCCCACCGTTCCTTCCCGAGCTCCGAGTACCCATCATACCCCAGATTCGGCACGTCGCACATCAGGAGGATCCCGACCCGATCCGCCCAGTAGCAGTAGCGTGGGTCGGGCGTCTTGATATGCAGTCGCAGGAAGTTGAGCCCCGCCTGCTTCGCGAGCAGCATGTCGCCGCGGATCGAGGCGTTCGAGGGGTGCGTGTAGACTCCGGCGGGATGGAAGGACTGGTCGAGCGCTCCGCGCAGGTACGTTGGCTCGCCGTTGAGGCGGATCCAGTTCGGCCCGTCGCCCGACAGCGGACCGACATCGATGTCGCGCATGCCGAACTGCGTGTGCAGCCTGTCGATCCGCTCGCCATCGCGCTCAAGAGTGATCTGCAGGCGGTACATGTGTGGGGAATCGGGAGTCCAGGGAATCGGATCCGGGATCTGGAGTTCCAGTCTTGCCGTTCCGTCCGCGAGCGAGGCCGTCGCGCAGCCCGCCTGACGGCCGGAGGAGGCCCTGACATCCGCCCGCACGACAGTTCCGTCGCTGGCCTGCGCTTCGACGTGCACGATTGCCCTTTGCTCCGCGAGCGATGGTTCGACCCGGACGGCGCAAAGGTGCTCCTCCGGACGAGGCTCGAGCCAGACGCTCTGCCAGATGCCGCTGGTGGGCGTGTACCAGTTCGGCACCTGCTTGCCCAGCGGCTTACGCGATTCGCCCTGGGGGTCCTCGACGCGCACGATCAGCGCATTCTCGCCCGGTTGCAGGCTCTCAGTGAGGTCGAAGCTCACGGGCAGGTATCCGCTTTCGGCCTCGCCGACCTGCTCCCCGTTGACCCAGATCTCGACCGCCCAGTCGGCCGCCCCGATATTGAGCCAGACGTGCCGGTCACGCCACTGTTCGGGCACGCGAATCGTGCGGCGGTACCAGCCAATCGTGTGACGCGGCGCCTCGCGGTAGTTATCGAGCGTCACCTCGTCGGGCTCGATATACGCGTGGGGGCTGAACCAGTTGGCGTTGCCGGCAAGATCTCCCTCACCCCATGCGAGGTGGCTCTCCCACGGGAACGGGACCACGATCGAGCGGTCGAATGCGGTCTCATCAGCGGAGGGCCAGTCGTCCTCCCGGCCACGATCTTCGGGATCGAATCGGAATCGCCACGTGCCGTTCAGGTTCAGCCAGTCGATCCCGGGCCTCAGGCCGCGGTGGAGGTCGGGTCTTGGATGCTCAGGACGCGGGAGCGTCTCATCGAATCGATCAGCCATCTGTTTCACCGCTTCGGCTCTGCGACGAATCGCAATACGCGCATGGAGACCAACAACTCCGCATGCTTCCGTCGTCCGGGGGCCCGCACCTTCATGTGCAGATCTCTTAAGGTTAGGAGGGATTCCGCGCACGGGGGAGAAATGGTTTTTATACCTCTTTAGCGGGGGAGACGGATCAGTAGGCCGCTCTGGAGGACGCGGCGAATGACACTCGACGACCGCGTGCGGGAGTTCATTGCGGAGATCGCACAGGACCTGGTAGGCCTCGACGTGGCGCTCTTCTACCAGGCCAACCCCCGTGCCTTCGATACCGCGGCCGGGATCGCGCTGCGGACGCACCGTTCGGTCGACGAGGTGGAGCCCGCACTCGAGCGCATGAGCGCGGGCGGGTATCTCGAGACGGTCTCGCGCAGCGACGGGCGCTACCAGGTATTCGCGCTGTCGCCCTCGCCGGACGTGTGGCGTACCCTCTGCCGGGTCAGTGAGGCCTACCACGAGGATCCCCGATCCCGCAAAGAGATCATTCTAATGCTCGTGCATCGTCGGCTGCAACAGCGCGCTGACGACCAGGCCGCAGGTGGGAGTGGCCCGGATGGCTGAGTGGCTAAGGACCGGGATCGAGGGGCTCGACGATATCCTCGGCGGAGGGCTGCGCAAGGGCTCCTGCACGCTGCTTGAGGGCATCCCCGGTACCGGCAAGACGACCGTGGGGCTGGGCTTCCTGTACAGTGGCGCGAAGGAGGCCGGCCAGCCCGGCATCGCCATCACCTTCGAGCAGTTCCCTGAACAGATGATGGAGGATGCGGCGCAGTTTGGCTGGGACCTCCAGGAGATGGAGCAGGATGGCCTGATGCGCGTGATGTGCACCTCGCCTGACGTCTTCCTCGACCAGCTCAGCGAGGTCGGTGGTGTTGTGGACCGACTGGTGCGCGAGATGGACGCGCAGCGCATCCTCATCGATAGTGCCTCCCACCTCACCCAGGTCAGCGACGATCCGCGTGAGCTGCGCTCGCTGTTCTACAGCATGATCAACGGCCTTAAGCGGGCCGGCCTCACAACGATGGTGACCAAGGAGCTTGAGTCCACGGAGATCGCGGAGATCCCGTTTGAGGAGTACCTCTGCGACACGGTCATCAGGCTCGATAACCGTATGGTCAGTGACTTCAGGCGCAGGAGGTTCATCGAGGTCGTCAAGTCGCGTGGCAGAGCCCACCGCTCCGGACGCCACGGCTTCGAGCTGACCGAAGAGGGCCCGGTCGTCTTCCCCCGCTACGAACCGAAGCCGCGGGAAGCCAGTGTCTCCTGCCCCAGCGCGAGGCTCTCGACGGGGGTCAGCGGTCTCGATCAAATGCTGCACGGTGGCCTGCCCGCCGGGAGCGCAACACTGGTGGCCGGAAGCGCGGGGGTGGGCAAGACCACCCTTGGGCTGCAGTTCGTGGCCGAGGGCGCTTCGCAGGGCGAGCCGGGGGTCTACGTGACATTCGAGGAGACACCGGCGAAGCTTATCTGCCAGGCGGCGGCATTCGGCGCAGACTTCTCTCGGATGCAGCAGGAGGACCTGCTGACGATCATGCACCGTTTCCCGACTGCGGTGCGCTTCGAGGAACTGCTCATCGAGATACGCAGGGAGATTGAGCGCCTGGGGGCCAGGCGTTTCGTGTTCGACGGTCTGACGGATCTCGACATGGCCTTCGACACGCAGAATGCGGTGCGCGAGGCCGTGCACGAACTGGTGAGCATGCTCGACGAGTACGGGGTCACAAGCCTCGTGGTCACCGAAGTGCCTGAGCTGTTCGGCCAGACCTACGTGTCGAGCGAGCATCTGTCGATCATCGTCGATGGCATTATCCTCATGAAGTACCTCGAGCTTGAGAGCGAGATTCAGCGGGCCGTCTCGGTGCTGAAGATGAGAGGATCAGGCCATGATCCCGGTATCTGGCGCTACTCGATCGGGGACCGGGGCATCGACGTCATCGGCAGATTTGAGGGCGCCGAGGGCCTGATGGCCGGCGCGGCCCGCACGACGACCATCGCGCTGTCGGTTCGCAGCTTCAACGAGTTCGACGAGCATCTCAACGCCGAGCTGCTCGAACGGTTCTCCCAGATCCACCCGAACGTCAAGCCGGTCTCGCTGAATCTGCCCTACAACCCCGACGAGGCGCTTAACACGGTGCAGACCGCGCTGCGAGCCGAGAGCACACACCTGTCGGTTGCGCCCCTTTGCCTGTACTGGACGCCGGAGATCGTGCGCTCGGGCGGGCTGCGCGAGGTTGACGACCTGCTGCCTGTCACCGAGCGTGACCGGCACATCCCCGAGGTCGTCGAACCTGCCGCGATCGACAGCACGCTGTATGCTGTCCCGGCGATCGCGCTGTGCGGAACGTTCCTCTATCGGAGGGATCTGCTCGAGAAGCATGGCTTCGAGGCGCCGCCGGCCACGTGGGACGAGCTGATCGAGCAGGCGGCGAAGATCGTCGCGGACGAGGATCAGGAGCTGATCGGGTTCCAGTGGCCGGGTTATCTGTATGAGGGCCTGACGACCTCATTCCTGACGAACCTGTGGAGCAACGGCGGCCAGGTCGTCGACGATGAGGGCCACTGCCGGCTTGACAGCGATTCCGCGCACGAGGCCGTCGAGTTCATGCGCTCGCTGATCCACGAATACGGCCTGACGCCCGAGCACGTGACGACCTATTCGCGTGGCCTTGAGCCCCAGGTTGACTTCGTCGAGGGACGGACCGTTTTCCTCTACATGCTGCCGAGCGTGCTGCAGGAGATCAACCGGCCGGAGTGCCCTCTGCAGGGGCGCGTTGGCGTGGCCGGTCCACCGCATGGCCCGCGCGGCGAGCGAGGATACAGCTTCCTCGGCGGCTGGCACTTCGGCATTCCAGTGAACGCGCGCGCACCCGGCGCCGCGAGGGAGTTCATCCGCTTCATGGCCTCGAGCGAGGTGCAGAAGGAGCGCGCGATCAGGGGCGGCCCCCTGCCGACAATCAAGTCTCTCTACCGCGATCCCGAGGTGCTGGCATTCAACCCGCACTACCCGACGGTCTACGAGCTGATCCGGAGCGGCCGCAAGCGCCATGAGATCCCGAATTACCTCGAGGTGTCGCGCCGCATCCAGCACCATCTCCACCCGGTGCTCAAAGGTGAAACCTCCTCGCGGGAGGCGCTGGACAGGCTCCACGCGGAGGTGCGGGAGCTGGTCGAGACGTAGCGCAAAGGCACATCGGCGCGTGATGCGCCTCGCGCCTGCGGCGCTCACGAGGTCACCGGCAGACCGGCCGGCCACGCCCACAGAGGTGCGTCAGGATGAGCGACGAGGTCGCGGCAGGACGCCTGCGAGTGGAACCGCTGAGGGTGCTCGTTGCGATCGGTCTCCTCGTCGCGCTCGTGCTCACGATCGAGGGCCTCCGCACCCCGCCTGAAGTCGTCATTGAGATGCCGAAGGCGATGACGATGGCGCCGGTGGGCGACTGCGATCCCGAGCTGGTTAAGCAGCTGGCGCGTCGCGTCGGCATGGCACTGCTGTGTGACGTGAAGGCCGCTGATGTCGCGATACCGCTTCCTCCGAACCCGGGGCGCCCCGAGCGCGATCAGTACCGGGCCGCGGATATCATCGATTTCATCCACACGACGCTTGCCGGTGGCGGCAGCCACACGCTCGCCGTCACAGAGGAAGACCTCTACTCGGACGACATGAATTTCGTTCTGGGTCTCGCCGAGGTTCGCGGGCGCGGCGCAGTCATCTCCCTGGCGCGACTTCGCCCCGAGTACTATGATCAACCGCCGGATCGCGAACTGCTGCTCGAGCGCGCCACGAAGACGTCCATCCATGAGATCGGCCACATGATGGGCCTGCGACACTGTCCGAACGAGCAGTGCGTCATGCACTTCGCGTTGAGCGTTGCCGCGGTGGATGCTGTTCCGCCGGAGTTCTGTCCGCGCTGCGCTCGGCGTCTGGGCCTGCGCTGAAGGCCCAGAGCGCAGGAGTGGCAACGAAGATCGGCCAGCCGGTCGAGCACGTCGAGAGCGGGCGGGGTTCGTCGTAGCCCGCCCGCGCTGCAGTCTGCGGGCTACTGCAGCAGTGCCTTGCGCATGTCCGTGAGCCGGAATGAGAGGCCGCCGCTCTCGAACCTGCGATGGCCCACGACCTTGTAGCCCAGTCGCCGGTAGAGGTCGATGAGTTCCGTGAGTTCGGCGTGCACCACAAGATGCACGTGGCGGCAGCCACGGTCGCGAAGCGCTGCTTCAGCGAAGGTCATCATCAGGCGTGCATATCCACGCCCCCGATAGTCCGGGTGCACCCCCACGCGTCCGATATAGCCGTCGCCGCCCCGCGCCTCGTCCACGTTGGTCTCGATTGCGATACAGCCGGCGGGCTGACCGTCAGCGATGAGCAGAAAGAACGTGAAGCGCTCCATCTCCTCGAGCATCCGCGGTCTGCGTCGGAACGCCGGATGCCACGGCGCGCTCTCCTCATCGAGCCCGAGACGGGGCACCTGTTGGGCGAACGCCGCGCGGAGGACTGCGATCAGACTGTCGACGTCAGACTGCTCGGCGCGCCTGATTGCATCGATGGGCATCGGTCGCCTCCAGAACTGCGGCGGGCCGGACGCAGCCGCCGTCCGGCCCGGCCATTACTCCTCGCCTCGTCGTCCTACTTGATCCTAATTGCCTTGCCCTGCTCGGCAGACTTGTACATCGCGTCGAGGATCTTCATGATACGCAGCCCGTCGGTTCCGGGCGAGATCGGCTCGACCCCATCGATGAGGCAGTCCACGAAGTGCTTGACCGCGGTGTGGCGCCCCATCGCCGGATCCGGCTCGACCTTGACCACTCGATCGACGGGCTCTCCCTGCTCCTGCGTGTACAGCTCGAGTGTGTCGATTGCGCTGTCGTCCACGCCATCAACCGCGAAGACACGCTCGAGGCTGGCGCCGGCCTCAGTGCCGCAGATCGTCGAGTAAACCCACTCACGCTTGATGCGGGCCGCCCACGAGGCCTCGAGCAGGATCGTCTGGCCGTCCGCGAACTTGAGCATGCCCACCGCCATGTCCTCGACGTCGAAGGTTCCATCCGGGTCGGGAGTGCCCCAGGGACCGAGCCCCTCCATCTGTGGGCCGAACACCGAGTACGTCGAGGCCATGCATATCTCCGGCTCGGGATTGCCCATCAGCCACATCGTCAGGTCGAGCATATGCACCGCGAGGTCGATCAACGGGCCGCCGCCGGCGACCTCCTGGTTCGTGAACCAGCCGCCCCAGCCCGGAATCCCGTTGCGGCGGATCCAGCCGCAGCGCGCGAAGTAGATGTCGCCGAAAGTCCCAGCATCCACGTGCCCCTTCAGCATGCGCGCCTCAGGCCGGAAACGGTTGTTGAACTGGATCATCAGCGTCTTGCCGGCCTTCTCGGCCGCATCAACCATCTTCTGGCCCTCTTTGGCGTTGCGCGCCAGCGGCTTCTCGCACAGGACGTTCTTGCCGGCCTTCAGGCAGTCGATGGTGATCGGCGCATGGAACTTGTTGGGGACGCACACGCTGACGCAATCGAGATCGAGTTCGAGCATGGCCGTGTAATCGGTGAATGTCTTCTCGATCTCGTACTCCTCGGCCGTCTGGGCGAGGACTTCCTCGTTGAGGTCGCACAGCGCGACCACCTCGGCGTCGCCATGCGCCTGGTATCCCTCGATGTGATAGGTGCCGATGCCGGCTCCGATAATCCCGGCTTTGATCTTCGCCACAACCGGACCCTCCCTTAGTACTGGCAATCCGCGACTGATCTCCTCTGCGTTCGCCAATCTCTTCGACGCAGAGCGAACATGACCTCTTCCGTCTCGTCAAGCAGGTTCCCGCTGGGGCCGCCACGAAAAGGCATGGTGACATCCGTCAGGTTCCCGCGAGAGGTGATCGACCTGTGTCCGAGTATCCGACGCTCTTCTCCCCTGCCTCGATCGGCACACTCGCGCTGCCCAACCGCGTGGTCATGGCCCCCATGGGGTCGAACTACGCCGATGAGCGACACCACGTCACTGATCGCCTCGTTGCCTTCCATGTTGCGAGGGCCGAGGGAGGTGTGGGGCTCCAGATTTCGGAGCATACCGCGGTGCACCCATGGGGGTTGACAAGCACGCGGATGCTCGCCATCTACGATGACTCGATGGTACCCGGGCTGCGGCGTCTCGCCGACGCGGTCCACGAGGCCGGCGGTCGGATCGCGGTGCAGCTTCAGCACGGAGGCAGGCAGGCCAACGCGGACGTGATCGGCCGCAGGCCTCTGTCGCCCTCGGCTGTTACCGTCGGCAATGGCAGCAGGCCCGAGAAGATGACAGAGGAGCAGATCATCGAGGCTGTCGAAGCCTTCGGCGAGGGCGCCCGGCGAGCGATGGAGGCGGGGTTCGACGGCGTCGAGGTGCACATGGCGCACGGCTACCTCGGCTGCTCGTTCCTCTCGCCGCTGCTCAATCGCCGTGACGATGACTGGGGCGGCGATACGGAGCGACGGACGCGTTTCGCGCGCGAGGTGCGCAGGGCAATCGTCGAACGCTGCGGAGAGGACTTCCCATGTTGGTGCCGCATCTCGGCGAACGAGTTCGTTGAGGGCGGCACCGACCTCGAGGAGGCCCGGAGGTTCGCGCCGTTGCTCCAGGAGGCCGGCTACCAGGCGATCCATGTCTCGGCGGCCATCGGCGAGACGGCCCGCTACGCATCAGCGCCCTACTACATCGAGCACGGCCATCTGATCGAATACGCCGAGGGCATCCGCGAAGTGGTGGACGTCCCGGTGATTGCAGTCGGGCGTATCCTCAGGCCTGAGATGGCTGAGAGATTCCTCGCCGAGGGCAGGTGCGATTTCGTCGCGCTGGGCCGCGGGCTGTTGGCGGATGCGGCGTGGGCGAAGAAGGCGTCGGAGGGCCGTGAGGACGAGATCATCCCCTGCATCGGCTGCAACCAGGGCTGCCTCAGCCGATCGTACAGCGACGGCCTGATGCAGTGCACGACCAACCCGTGGACCGGTCGGGAGGTGGACTGGCCGGGCTACCCGGGAGCGCTTCGGGAGGAAGCCGGCCGACGCGTCCTTGTGGTTGGTGCGGGGCCGGGCGGTATGCAGGCGGCGATTGTCGCAAAGCATCGCGGACATGACGTGACAGTCTGGGAGCAAAATGCCGATGTCGGCGGGGCATTTCGAATCGCCGCGATGGCGCCCGGTAAGAGCGAGCTGGCCGAGCTGCTGCAGTGGCAGAAGGGCGAACTTGACCGCCTTGGCGTCGAGGTGCAGACGATGACGCACGCGACCGTTGATTCCGTGCTTCAGTTCGATCCGGACGTGGTCATCATCGCAACCGGCGGACGACCGCTGGGTCCCGAATCGCTGCCCTGGGGCGGGGGCGGGCGGTTTGTCACCGTGGATGAGGTTTTGTGCGGGACCGCGGAGATCCGCGACCCCGTCTTCGTCGTCAGCAGCGGAGGTGCCGGGGTCGATGCCGCCCACCGTCTTGCGGAGGATGGCCATGCGGTCACGATTCTGGAGGCCAGCGATGATCCCGCGCCGATGCTGCCAGCAGGCCCGAGGGCATTCCTGCTCGAGCGCCTCGAGGAGCTGGGTGTCACGATACATACCAATCACCGCGCGTTGGGCATCGACGCAGAGGGTATCATCATCGAGGATCCGCAGGGGCAGGAGCGGCGTTTCGATGAGCCCGGCACCGTAACGATGATCGTGATCGGGGACGCCGATCGGGTCCGTCACGCGCAGGCTGCGGTACACGAGGGCGCGCTGGCGGCCCGAGACATCTGAGCGGAGGGAGAGAGTGCGATGAGCGCAACTTTGAAGTATCACGGGCACGCTTGCTTCTCGATGGCGGCAAATGGAAAGCGGGTGATCATGGACCCGTTCGTCAGCGACAACCCGCAGGCGGTCGAGGGGGTCGATGACATCGAGGTCGATGCGGTCCTGATCAGCCACGCGCACTCCGATCATCTCGGCGACGGCATTGAGATCGCGAAGCGCACCGGTGCGACCGTCATCGCGACGTACGAGCTTGCGCTCTACTGCCAGCGCGAGGGCGTTGAGAACGTCTTCCCAATGCATATCGGCGGAGCGCACGAGTTCGACTGGGGCCGCGTGAAGCTGACGGTCGCACACCACAGCTCGTCGATCGTGACCGAGGATGAGATACGCGCGATCTCGAACCCGTGCGGGTTCCTCGTAACGATGGGCGGGAAGACGCTCTACTACCCCGGGGACACAGCGCTATCCGCCGATATTGAGCTGATTGGACGCCTGAATGATCTTGACGCCGCGACGCTTCCCATCGGCGACACCTTCACAATGGGCCCGGAAGATGCTATAATCGCTGCCAAGATGCTGGGGGCAAAGTTGAACATCCCTATGCACTACGACACGTTCCCGGTCATCGAGGCGGATCCGCATGAATGGGTGGCTCGGCTCGAGAGCGATGGCCTGAATGGTCGAGTGATGGAGCCGGGCGAAGAGATCGAACTTCCGTAGGCTCGAGACGTCTCTGGCAGAGGAAAGGCGAGTATTCGCGGTTTGCCGCACCGGGACGCGCGTGGTCTCGGAATACCAGGATCGACAACTTCTACTGGAGGTGATGCAGTTGGGCGATAGATTTGACTGCGGAGCGATGGTGAGTGAGACCCCGACGGCAGGATGTGGTGCGCGCTGATAGGTGTAACAGCCGTCTGCCGCGGACCATATCCGGCTGAGGCGAAAGAATCTCAGTAGGGGTTCCTCAGCCAGGCTCTGTGGTCTTCAGTTCCGGGCCCTGCCGCCAGACAGCCCTGTCTGATCCCGGCGGGGCCGCATCGTGTACGCAGGTAATCGAGACCTGGCCGCCGAACCTGCTGCACACTCCGCTGCGACCATGGAGGGATGGACGTGAGGCCACTGTGCATCGCCGCGCTTGTCGCCCTGGTTTCGACCTCAGCCTCCGCGCAGACGGCTACTATTGAGGACCTTCAGGCGGCCATCATGCGTGCAGAGGCGGATGCCGGGCAGCGGCGGGAGCCGGGCATGCTCTCCGTCGCAGACGTTAACCTCCCCCTCGCACGCCTGAAGCTCAAGAAGGCCCGTCTCATCGACGAGGGACGAGTCTTCGGCGCAGCGGCCACGGTCACGGACGAGATTCTTGAGGCGGCCCGTCTTATCGAGATGGCTGAGCGCGGCGAGCTGTACCGGCCCGAAAGAGGCAGGCTGACAGAGCTTGCCTACGTCACGCGCAATGACGGGACCATCCAGCCCTACTACGTTCACCTGCCAGAGGACTACACGTCGGACCGCCCCTGGCCGATGATCGTCTTTCTTCACGGCTACGTCGACACGATCTCGGTCGTGCAGCCATGGGTGCTGACCGAGGATGTATGCGACATCGCCGAGCGCAACGGCTGCATCCTCGTACTCCCCTACGGCCGACGCAACACGGATTTCCAGGGCGTCGGCGAGGTGGACGTATTTCGCGTCATCGAGGAGATGCGACGCCTCTTCAACGTTGATCCCGCGCGGCTCTACCTCTCCGGCGTCTCAATGGGCGGCATGGGCACGTGGAACATCGCACTGCGCAACCCCGGCACCTTCGCGGCGGTGACGCCGATGTCCGGGCAGACAAACATGTTCCGCTGGTGGGGCTGGGACCCTGCCGATATGACGCCATTCAAGCGGTTCCTTGTACGCTGGGACAACCCCGAGGAGATGGTCCTGAACGGGCGCGGACAGCACTTCTTTGCACAACATGGTGAGCTCGATCACCTGATCCCGGTGGTCGAGACCCGGTCGATGGTCCAGAAGCTGCGAGAGGCCGGCGTCGACGTGCGCTATCACGAGTTCGCAGGCGAGGGCCACTACATCTACTGGTACACCCAGTGTTTCGAGAACGCGTGGACGTGGATCAGGGACTACACGCTCGATCCATCGCCCCGGAGGGTGTCGATGCGCTGCTTCTCGCTCAACTACAACCGGGCATTCTGGCTCACGGTGGAGCAGCTTGAGCGCTGGGGGACGCCCGCCGAGGTCGACGCACGGGTGAGCGATGATGGCACGATACTCACCGTGAAGGCCGACAATACAGCGGCTCTGACGATCGACCTCGACGACTGCCCGCTCGAGCGACAGGATGATGGCTATCGCGTGGTGGTCAACGATCAGCGCCGACTGATGGAGCCCGCGGATGGGCTTTTGCGCATCCCCGTCGGCGAGACGCCTGAGGCCGACGGCTGGCCGCCACTCAAGCGTAAGGGGCTCTGCGGCCCGGCAGAGGACGTCTTCAACACCCGCTTCGTGGTCGTGCAGGG
>JALGTR010000346.1 GCA_029821265.1 Candidatus Zipacnadia bacterium | reverse complement strand
ACCGTTACACTGTCACCGACTCCACCACCACGGACGCCGCCACGCTGGAGTCGGAACTCGCGGGGGTGGATGTCTTCCTCGCGGTGGAGCAGGAAAGCGCTTCAACTGCGCAACTCGAGGCGGCGGGCGCCGAGTTCTCTGCCGTCCTGACGGATTTCGTGGAGGCCGGCGGGACGGTCGTGGTGTGCGCCGAGAGCCACTCGGTGGAGACAGGGTTCCTCGACTCGACGGGGCTGATGTCGGCGCGCGCGACGGAGTATAACTTAGGCGAGACGCAGACGGTGATGGACGCCTCCCATCCCATAATGGACAAAGTGTCGGCGACATTCACCGGCTCCGACGCGACCATTGCGTACTCCGTCGGCACCGAGGCCACGGTCCTGCTCGAAGATCCGGACGGTGACGCGGTCGTCGCCGTCCGTCAGATAGGCGCCGGGGCGGTGGTGCTGGTGGGATTCGACTACTACGCGTATGGGAGTGACGAGGCCCGCATCCTGGCCAATGCCGTGCAGTATCCGCGGGCGACGGGGGATATCCTGCTGTACGATGTTGAAGATAGCGCTGGGTCGATAGTCGACCAGCACATCGCGCAGCAGGCTTTGGATGAGCTCGGGTACAGCTACACGACGGCCGATGGGAGCACGTTCAACGACGAACTGCTCTCGCAGCCATGGGAGCTGGTGATCGTGGACGCTCCGAACGTTAAGCCGACCTGGAGTGATCTGATCGACTACATGGGGGGTGGCGGCCGGGCGATCATCTCGACCTGGGCGCTGACCGGGGAGGCGGAGCTGTGCGCGGCCTTCGGAGTGAGCTCGGCGGAGACGCTGGCAACGCTGCCGACGATCTACCCGTGGGCACCTACGCACCCGGTGTACACAACGCCGAACGCGGTTGGGAATCTATCGGGCTGGTTGCACCAGTGGTTCAATGAGGGGGATCGGCTGTCATATGTCAGCGGGGATGTCATGGCACTGGCAGGCTTCACTGCCTCATCGACGGCTGACCAAGCGGCGATCGTGATCGCCGACGGAAGGCGGATTCTGAACGGGTTCCTCTGGGATGAGGCCAACCAGGACACCGACACCGATGGCCTGGATGACACGGTCGAGCTGGTGATGAACCAGATCAGCTACCTGCTGCCGTATCCCTGGACGCAGCCCGACTTCTCGGCCTCGACGACGACTCCGCTGACAGGCGAGAGCGTGGACTTCACCGATCTGTCCGATGCCTCGTGTGTCACGTGGTACTGGCAGTTCGGGGATGGCGCGACGAGCACCGATCAGAACCCGAGCCACACGTACACGAGTGCGGGCTCGTACACGGTGACGCTCACGGCCAGCAACCCCGGTGGCCAGGATACGGTGACGAAGGTCGATTATATCTCGGTCAGCCTTCCCCCGCCGCCGACGGCCGACTTCACGGCGACGCCGCTGACGGGGGTGGTGGACCTGAGCGTCTCCTTCACGGATACTTCTACGGAGAGTCCGACTTCGTGGTCCTGGGACTTCGGTGACAGCGGCACCGCGACGACACAGAACCCCACTCACATCTACACAGAGCCGGGCAAGTACACGGTGAGTCTGACCGCGACGAATGCGTACGGCTCGGACACAGAGACGAAGACGGCGTACGTCAAGGTGGGTTTCCCCGATACGCCGCCGGATCTGTGGGCATTTGAGGAGATTCTGGACTGCGTGGATGCCGAGATCGTTGGTGGCTACGACGATGGGAACTACTACCCTGGGCTGGCCGTGGATAGAGCGCAGATGGCAGCCTATGTTGCGCGGATGCTGGCTGGCGGTGACTCACACGTGCCGGCGGGCCCCGCGACGGCGACCTTCGACGATGTCCCCACTGACTTCTGGGCCTACAAGTACGTCGAGTATTGCGTGGGCGAGGACATCGTGCAGGGCTACGACGCGGTGACATATGCGCCGGCGAACATCGTGACGCGCGACCAGATGGCGGTCTACATCGGGCGCTGCATAGCCGGCGGGGACACGCTGGTGCCGGACGGGCCGGCAACGGCGACGTTCGATGACGTGCCCACCGACTACTGGGCATTCAAGTACGTCGAGTACTGTGTGGACAACAGCGTCGTGCAGGGCTACGACGCTACCACGTATGCTCCCGATGTGCAGGTGACCCGAGATCAGATGGCCGTGTACGTATCACGGACGCTGCCTTTGATATAGGCATCGTTCGTAGCATCACGCGCGGTATCGTAAGAGAGATGGCAGGCATTAGCCTGCCATCTCCTTTCGTGTCCTGGGAATGTGACAGAAGAGAACCCCGTGGGCCCTCGGGTTATGTCTGGTCGTCCTTCCCGAGGTGTCGCTCGAGGAGCTGTTCGAGCCGGTTGGCGGAGAGTCCCTTGCCGCTGGCGACGACCTCGCCGTCGACGACGACGGTGGGGGTCATCATGACGCCGTGG
>JALGTR010000106.1 GCA_029821265.1 Candidatus Zipacnadia bacterium | reverse complement strand
CGGACGACAGATGCTTGCTCTCGCTGAGCAGGATGACGCCCACTTCGTCGCGCTCGAGGGTGAATGCCATGCCCATCAGCCCGCCTGGGAAGCGCACAAGCTCCTCGGAGCGCACGGCCGGCAGGCCCCGCACCCGGGCCGTGCCCTGGCCAACCTGCACGCACGTGCCAACCTCCTCGACGATCGGCTCCTCGCGGGGGTGGACCGCGCGTTCGAGTGCCGAGGAGACGTCCGCGAGGACGTCGTAGAGCCCGTCACGCTCGAGCTTCCCCACCTGCTCAGCTCTCTGCCCGCTCACGCTGCTCCTCCCCGGGCGGTTCGACTTCGGTGGATGGCATGGCCTCAGCGGCCTGCTCCTCCGGCTTCGCCTCACCGGCGGTGATCTCCCGCTCCAGCGCCTCGTCCACGGCCTCCTGCACCGAGTCGAGATACGCGTCGATGCTCCAGGAGAGTTTGCGGCCGTCGACAGACAGCTCCACGCCGCAGAGTAGCTGCTCGTTCACGGAGAACTCGAACTCCTCGCTGGTGTCCAACAGGCTGCTGGCCGCGGCGATCAGCTTTTGGCGCTGATCCTCTGACAGCTCAAAGGCGGTGATGATGCGGGGGCGCTGGCCGGACTCGGAGAGGGCCTCGCGGAGGCGAGCGCGCTCCGGCTCGCCCAGCGAGTGCGTGCGGTCGATGAAGACCTCGATCACCTGGGCCTGCAGCCTGGTGTTCGCCAGATCCGCAAGCGCCTGCCGGGCCACGGAGCAGACCTGTGAGGCGAGGCGCCGACGCAGCTCGCGCATGAACGCGTCCCGCTCCTCTCGCAGCGACTGATGCCAGCGCTCCTCGGCCGCCTCGACCTCCTCGCGGGCCTCGTCGAGCAGCTGCTGGCGGAGGCGGGCCGCCTCTTTTCGGGCCTGCTCGATGAGCTCGTCGCGGCGCTCTTCGAGCTCCTCCCGGGCCTGGCGATGCTGCTTGGCCTCGCGCTCAGCCTCGTACTCGCGCTTCCGGGCCTCCTCCATCCGCTGCTGGATGCGGCGCTCGCGTTCCTCCATAGCGTTGGTGATCGGGCCGTAGAGGAACTTGTAGAGCAGGCCCGCCAGCAGCAGGAAGTTGAAGATCTGGAACGCGACGGTCGTCCAGCTCATGCTCTCCATCGAATCACTGGCCGCCCTGAGCTACGAAGTAGTTCCAGAACGGATTCGCGAAGATCACGATCATCGTGACGACGAAGCAGTAGATCGCCGTTGACTCGATCATCGCCAGGCCCACGAAGAGCGTACGGGTGATCGTCCCCGACTCGTCAGGCTGCTGGGCGATTGAGGAAAGGGCCTCGGCGACCGCCCGGCCCTCTGCCAGCGCCGGTCCGATGGATCCGATCATGATGGTCAGTCCGCCCACGACGATCGACACGATCGCGATGTACTCTATGCCTGTCATCCGAAGCTTCCTTTCTCTTGCCCGCGCCCGGGCGCGGAGAGATCGATTGCCGGTGTCTCAGGGCCCGCCTGTGGCGCCCGCGGCCTCATGACCGCTCCTGGTCGGCGTCCTCCGCCTCCTGCTCATCCTCCGACGATGGCGTGCCGCGGCTCGCCCGCGTGGCCGAGGCGATGTAGACCATGGCGAGCACGGCGAAGATGTACGCCTGCACCAGGCCGGTCAGCAGGCTCAGAGCCTGCATCACCGTCGGCAGCACGATCGGCGCGACCTTTAGCAGCACCGTGGCGATCAGTGCGCCGGCCATGATGTTCCCGAACAGGCGGATCGCCAGGGCTATGGTCCGTGACACCTCCCCGATGATGTGGAAGGGCAGCATCACCGGTGTTGGCTGGATGTACTGCCTGAGATAGCCTCGCAGCCCCCGCCTCGAGATGCCGTAGACGGGTACCGATACGAAGACGCACAGTGCGAGTCCAAGGGTGGTCGAGAGCGAGCTGGTCGGCGCCTGATAGCCGGGCACCACGCTGAGGATGTTGCAGGTGGCGATGAACAGAAAGAGCGTGCCGACGAACGGGAGGTACTGATCCGGCCCCTGTCCGGCGAGCTCCCTGATCTGATCGCGCATCCCCCCGACGATGATCTCCAGCAGGTTCTGCCCCGGGCTGATCTCCACCTCTGAGTTGATGCCGCGGCGCACCAGCAGCGCCATCAGCAACAGCAGAAGCATCGTCACCCACGTGAACACGACGGTCGCGTTCAGCTCGAGTGGGCCGAGCTGGTAGAGCACGATCTCGTCGGGCGTTAGCGTCACTCCGGAGTTCACTTCTCGGCACCCCGAGAGCCGTCGATCTTCGGCACGCGCATCGAGCCCCAGATCTCGCTCGCGACCAGCCGGGCGCCGAGAAAGCCCAGCAGTCCGGCGATCACGGGGACGAGATGGTTGTATCCGCCATCGTCGCTGATCCGTTCGCCCCAGACCAGCAGCGCGTAGAACACTGCGGTGGCCGCGGCGGTGCGCACAAGTGCGCTGATGCCCCACAGCAGGGTGGGGCGCTCGGCATCTGGAAGCCGCCTGATCGTCCACCACAGGCCGGCGAAGTATGCCATGCCGATAATGAACCCGGCGATAAGTCCCAGCCCCGCGGCGACAGGGTCAATCTCCATTCGTGTCCTCCCGGTAACTCTCGATTTCCTCTCTCTCCCGGCTCAGCCAGTACCAGGCGTTCAAGCAGCCCAGCACGATGCCGGCGAACAGAAGCGTCAGCGTCCATGAGAACTGTTGGGGGTAGGTGCGATCGAGCCAGACGCCCAGCGCCAGCGCGATGAGCGTGGGGATCGCGACCGACCATCCCACGAGACCGAAGGTACCGAGGCCGAACCACACCGATTCCTTGCGTCGCCTGCGCGCGCGGATCTTGCGCTTCTCGGCCTCACCGAGCTTGCGTGTAAGCTCCTTACGGCGCTCAGCCGCGACGCGCTCCTCCGGCCGCGAGGCGTCAGGCTGATCCGGCCCCCGATCCGGCTCCTGCTCCGAATCCCCGGGCTGCCGCGGATCGTGCTCGTCCATCTCAGTCACCCAGCTCCATGAACCGCCGCACGATGCTCGCCTCCAGCTTTGCCAGCGCCGTTCGCACCACCTTCTCGCGCTCGCCGCCCTCGGCCAAATGTCGCTCGACCATCTCGCGCAACGCCCCCAGCTCCGGCCCACGCACGGCATACGCCACGGAGATCAGCACGTCGTCGCCCGCCTTGGTCATAATGCCCTCATCAACGGCCACGAACTCCTCGTGGCCGTCCGCGGGCACGTATGACATCACGGAGGGCACCAGCGCGGTCACGAAGTCGATATGCCGCGGCAGCAGGGTCCGCGAACCGTCCTCGCCCTGCACCGTGATCTTCTCCACGCGCTCGTCCACGACCAGGGTCGTGGGCGTCGCGACTCTGAGGTTCATCCCTGCTGCTCCTCGAGGGCCTCGTCGATGGTCCCGATCATGTAGAACGCGCTTTCAGGATACTCGTCGAACTCGCCGGAGAGGATGCGCTCACAGCCCTCCAGCGTCTCCTCAAGCGTCACCAGTTTCCCCTTGTGCCCGGTGAACTGCTCGGTCGTGAAGAATGGCTGGGTGAGGAATCGTTCGAGTCTGCGAGCCCGGTAGACGGTCCGACGATCGCTTTGCGAGAGCTCGTCGATCCCGAGCATCGCGATGATGTCTTTCAGCTCCTCGTAGTGCGCCAGCGTGCTGCGCACCTGTTGCGCGAGGTGGTAGTGCCGCTTGCCGGCCGTCCGCGGCGTCAGCATCCCCGACTGTGACTGCAGGGGGTCCATGGCGGGGTAGAGGCCCTCGCTGGCTCGCTTGCGCAACAGCACGATCGTGGCGGAGAGATGGCCAAAGGTGTGCACCGCGGCCGGGTCCGTGAAATCGTCGGCAGGCACGTAGACGGCCTGGATCGAGGTGATCGCGCCAGACTGCGTGGAACAGATCCGCTCCTCCAACGCCGCCAGCTCCGAGCCGAGCGTGGGCTGATATCCCACTCGCGAGGGCAGCAGACCCATCAGGCCTGCGACCTCCTGCCCGGCCTGGATGAAGCGGAAGATGTTGTCGATAAGCAGCAGCACGTCCTGGTGCTTCTCGTCCCGGAAGTACTCGGCGACGGTCAATGCGGCGTGTCCGACGCGCTGACGCGCGCCGGGCACCTCGTTCATCTGCCCGAAGTACAGCACGGTGTGCTTGAGCACATCGGCGTCCCGCAGCTCACGGTACAGCTCCTCGGCCTCGCGGGTGCGCTCACCGATCCCGGCGAACATGCTCACCCCCGCGTGCTGCTCGAGCATGTTATTGATAAGCTCCATCAGCAGCACGGTCTTGCCGACGCCCGCGCCGCCGAAGAGTCCGGCCTTCCCGCCGCGCTCGAGCGGTGCCAGCAGGTCGAGGGCCTTCACGCCCGTTGCCAGAATCTCCGAGCTGGTCGAGCGCTGGCGCAGCGGCACAGGATCACGGTGTATCGGCCAGTAGTCCGCGGCTCCCTCGATCGGGCCGCGCCCGTCGATCGTCTCGCCAAGCACGTTGAAGACTCGCCCGAGGCAGCGATCGTCGACGGGAACGCGGATCGCGTCCCCGGTGTCGACGACCGTGGAGCCGCGGGCGAGGCCCCGTGTGGGCGTCACGGCGATCCCGCGCACAGTTCGCTCGTCCAGATGCATGACGACCTCGATGACTACCTCGCGATCCTCGCCCGCCAGCAGCTTGTGCTGCACGGGAGGCAGGCGGCCCGGGAACCGGACGTCGATCACGCCCCCGCGGATGCTGATCGCTGTGCCCGTGTTCTCCGCGCGGCCGGGCGGCGGATCGTCAGCGGTCTGCGGTCCGTGCGTCGCGTCTGCCATGTGATGATCTCCGCTCTGGCGCGTTCGGTCCCTCTCGACTGCACGGCATATGCCCATCAGAAGTATTCAACGCCTGCTTCTGGTAGGCCTGCCGATCGACGGGCAGGACAACACCAGCGGGCGTCGTATTGTATAGCGAGTCGCGTCGCGGGAGCGATATGATGATCGCGTGGAGGTAGTGGGGATGCCGATACGATTTGTCGAGCTTCCGTCCGGGGACATGATGCCGACGCTGGGACTGGGCACGTCAACGCTCAAGGGGGAGGAGGGCCTCGAGGCGATACGGACCGCGCTGGAGATGGGCTATCGGCACATCGATACCGCGGATGCGTATGACAACCACGAGATCGTCGGCAGGGCGATTGAGGGCCGGGAGCGCGAGGACCTGTTCATCACGTCAAAGGTCCCGCCTGACTACCTGCACTACGACGAAGTGCTGCAGGTCTGTGACGCATCGCTCCTGGAGCTGGGGACCGACTACCTCGATCTCTTCCTGATCCACTGGCCGAACCCGAACGTTCCGATGAAGCAGACCTTCGACGCGCTCGGCGAGCTCATGGCGCTCGGCAAGATCCGCAACGCCGGAGTGAGCAACTTCCAGCCCCATCGGCTTCGGAGCGCGGTCGGCATCGCCGACATCCCGTTCGCGAACAACCAGGTGGAGGTGCATCCGCTGCTGTATCAGCGGGAGCTGCTGGAGCTGTGCCACGAGCACAGCATCGTCGTCACCGCGTATTGCCCGCTGGCGCGTGGAAAGGTCTTCGACGAGCCCGTGATCGTGCGGGTGGCGGAGAAGCATGGCCGCTCGCCGGCGCAGGTGTCTCTGCGCTGGTTGCTGCAGAAGGGCTGCGTTGTGATCCCACGCTCCCGCAAAGAGGAGCACCTGCGTGAGAACATGGAGATCTATGGCTGGGAGCTTGACGACGAAGATATGGCGGCGATCGACGGCATCGAGCGCCACGAACGTCTGGTAAACCCGAACTTCGAAGAGTTTCGCCGGTCAGATCGGGCCTGAGCGCGGCCTCAGCGCGCGGCCTGAAGCTGCGCGAATGGCATGACCTCCACACGATCATCGCCGGGCTGCAGGCGGGTGATATGCAGCGTGTCACCTGCCTGCACGCGTTCCGGCCGTCCCTCGATGGTGAGGGTTGGCAGCAGCGGGCCGAGGCGCTTGCCCCACCCGTCATGGCTCGTGATTCCGCCCACGCCGGCCACCTCACCCAGCAGCTGTCGCCCTGCCTCGGTCGTCCGATAGACCGCGAAGCCGAGGAAGTTCGGCTGACTGGCCGCCGTGCGCCACGGGTGCATCGGCCGCGGCTCGACGAGCACCCGGCCATCATCCGTGTGCCCCGTGGCTCGGACGGTGTTCAGGACCAGGTGGGGAGTGAACTTCAGTGCAATCCGCACGCTCCCGTCATCGGCTCGCTCGACCCGCTTGATCGTGAAGGTCGACGAGCCGTGCGCATGCCGGATGACGCCCCAGCGGCCGTCGAGGCTGCCGTCGGTGGCCCATGCGCGATCAGGCTCGACAATGAGCACGTCGGCGTCATCGTCGAAGTCCACAAGCCGTCCGGTCGGCCCCGGTGCGCAGGTCAGCGCGAACTCTCCGAGTGAGACCGCGCCCTCGCCGGCAAGGAACGCTCGTGTGACCTCATCGCCGGCGGATGTGAGGACAGCGAATGTCCCGCGGAAGCGCATATCTCCCTCGGGCGTGGGGATCGCCACCTCTGAGCCGTCGGCAGCCCACGAGCGCGAGATCACGTAGTCGATCTCCCTGCCGCGGTCGACTCTGACCGCCACGATCCCCGCAGGAGCCTGCAGACGCGTCACCTCTCGGACGATCGGCTCACCGTCGATCGTCTCGTGGATCGCGACGAACTCGTCGACCTCAGCGGCGGCGTCGCGCCGGACGCACAGCACGGGCAACTGCGCGTTCAGGTCACGGTTGTCGGTGTATCGCTGCCCCGGAGCGATTCCGGTGACGATCTCCGTCGGCCCGCCGGTGAGCATCGTGCATCGGTAGCTCAGAGTATCGCGAACGCGCTTCTCGCCACTGTCCCAGGTGCGCAGCGGAGCCCAGGTGGCCGACCACTGAGCGTCGGTCACACCTGTCTGCAGCCGCCTGATGCGCCGCCAGGCGGTGGCGTCGTCGTCGTCAGCAAGCCGCCAGTGGTCGGCGAGCGTTGTCTCCGGCTCGAGGGCCCCCATCGCCGCGCCCCCAATCGCCAGCGCCTCGCCGTCCGCGTGCAGATACCACTCGTGGGCGACCCCGCCCCGCACACGGAAGATGTCCACGAGGTAGCTCGCGTCGTCGCCGGCCGCGATCTGTGCCACTGTCCGGCCGAAGACACCTTCGTTTCCGAGCTCGGCGAGGTTCTCGGGGATCTGTTCGGCAACCTCAGCGACCTGCACCCACGTGCCGTCCACCATCAAGCCCGTCGGATCGCCGCGGAGCAGGTGGCTGAGCCCGTGTGAGCCCTCCTCGTCGCGGACGATGCAAGTGTTGTGCGATGGACAGCGCTTGATCCACTCGCGCGTAAGTCCGTTCATCGCGCCGAGGTACCCGAGGTCGGTTAGCACCTCCTGGCCGCGCGTGTACCACAGCAGCGTCATCGGCGGGAAGTGCCAGTGGCCAACCGGCCACGTGTAATCAAGCGCCATCAGGTCCGTGCCGGCGGCTCTCGGCATGCGCATGACGGCCTTGCGGTTGTTGTGGAGGATCGCGGACGGCAATGCCTTCGGATCGCGCAGAGAGACCGTCTCCGAGCCGGCCGCCCCGCGGACGTCGAAGAACTCGCAGCAGTCCTCTGGGATCTCGGCGCCGGCGCGCAGGCAATCCGAGAGATGGCTCAGGCCAGGTCTGGTCGCGGCGTGCGAGTCCTCCCACGCGATCTGATGGCCGTTGGGCAGGCAACTGAGCACGGACTTCGACAGGCTGTTGGCCAGTTCCTGAGCGCGGTACATGTCCAGTCCTCCCGCGCGCGGGCTGTGCCACGGATGGTTCTGAGGGACCACATCGGTCCCCCGGGATGCGTCCATGACGGTGCTGACGGTGTTCCACGTGACGTTCGTGTAGGCCGGGGAGCCCTCCCAGCTCAGCCCGTCCCCATATACCGAGTTGCGCAGAAAGAACCAGTAGTTGTCCAGCACGGTGTTGATGATGCGTTGATCGCCGAAGAGTTGCCCGAGCCGGAATTGACTGAGCATCAGGCGGCCGTCGAGATTGTGACAGGCCAGCATCGAGTAGGGCCGCACGTGGTAGTCGAGCTTTCCGTACTTGAGGATCAGGTCGCCGCCGGCTCCGGCGATACGGTCGGCATCATCCTCGTGCGCGGCAAGCAGGCACTCCGTCGCCCGCACGAGCCCCGCTGCGACCTCCGCGTCGCTGTAGCTGTCACGCACGAGGGCAAATGCCCGCAGCCAGCCGTCGGCGTACGCGTCGCCGAACTGCGAGCCGTCGCAGTAGATGTCCGCGCTGGTACTGTCGGCCGGATGCTCCTCGCTGCCCAGGATGCCGTCCTCAAGCGTGTAGGGCACGTAGCCGTCGAACTCGCGGGGATCGACCGCATAGCATCGCTCGAGCATCTCCCGCCATGACTTCTCGCCTCCGACGACCGCGGCGAGGTAGTCGTCACCCAGGTGCGCCCGGGCGAGCGTAATCAGCGCTGAGCGCACCGAACGGGCGTACGCCTCGCCATCGGCCGCTCGCGGATCATCCGCGGGGAGGACGCGTGAGCAGATCTGCCACGCCTCGCCGAGGGTGGGGAGGACCGTCTTCGCGATCCGCATGTTCGCCTCGTGGTGCCACTTGCCGCGGAAGAAGTACGCATAGCCGGCGTTCGAGTAACCGTGCGGGCTGCCATCCCAGCGGTCCCACGGGATGTCGGGATGCTCGCGGCCCCATTCCGGTCCGTGGGTCCGCCGCCACACCTCGTCGCTCGGGTAGCAGCCGGTGCCATCGTCCGGGTAGTCGGGGTTCGGGTAGTACGGATACTCCCGCCCCTCCTCCACGCACAAAGGACAGGTCAGGCGGAACGGCTGCTCGAGCGACCATTCCCAGCCCACGTCGCTGAAGTCCTGGCAGCGCTCGGGGTGGAATGGGCACGCGGTGGTCCACATCCCGAGCGGAGTCACCGGCAGCACGCGGTCGAGCCAGTAGGCGTCGCCTGTCTGGCGGTATTCCTCGGCCTGGCGCAGCACCGAGTCGACAACCTCCGCGGCCCGATCGTCACCGGCGAGGTAGCGCTCACGCAGTCGCTCGACCGGGATCTGGCGGATGGTGGGATGCATCTCGCCCGGCAGATCGATGAACTCATGCTCGATCGCCTGTGCCGTCATCGGTATCACCAGCGTGATGAGCGCACTCATCAGGATGCATGATCGTATCATCGTCGCCTCGCAATCGTCGGTGGCCGGCCATGGTGGGACATCTGCACCGTTTCCCCGTCCTCCTGTGCGACCCGGGGATCGGGCCTGTACGCGGCGGACCCGCACAACTGAAGCGGAGCATCCCGCTTCGCCGTCGTCACATTCGGTCGCTGAGGACCTCGCGTTCGTAGCGCTCAATCTCGGTCAGCCAGGCGAGCCCGCCGGGCACGTCCGCGCGACGGCACAGCTCCTCCCACACCGCGGCGAAGGGCAGATCCGCGCGCAGCTCCTGCAGCGCCAGCTTCGCGTGGCCGTTGCCCGCGTATTCCGCCTCGCGCGCCAGATCACCGGGCTCGAGCATCGCCCACAACAGCGCCTTGCGCAGCGATCGCTCGCCGATGACCCAGGCCGCGATGCGGTTGATCGAGGCGTCGAAGAAGTCCGTTGCCCAGAGGATCTCGTCGAAGCGGCCCGAGCGCACCGCCTCGTCGCAGACCGCGCGCAGGTCATCGTTGAAGCGTGTCACATGGTCGCTGTCCCAGCGCACTCCCCGGCTCGCGTGGATCAGCACCGGACTGACGAACTGCAGCGCCGCGGAGATCTTGTCGGCGATTCCCTCCGTCGGGTGGTAGTGCCCCATGTCGAAGCAGATGCCGCACTTGCGCGAGCACGCGTAGAGGAGGTAGAACTCGTGTGAGCCCACGGTGTAATCCTCGACGCCGATGCCGAAGAGCTTGCTCTCCACCGTGTCGATCACCGCCGGCATCTTCTCGTCGAGCACCTCATCGAGGGCCTCCATCAGCCGCTCGCGGGGACCGAGGCGATCGACCGTCGCGTCCTTGCGGCCGTCGGGAATCCAGATGTTGCAGGCCGCTGGCCCGAGCCGCTGTCCGATCGCCCGAGCGACCTCGCGAGAGGCGATGCAGTGGCGGATCCAGAAACTCTGCACGTCCTCGTCGGCACTGGACAGCGTCATGCCGTCGCGGACCATCGGGTGCGCGAAGCAGGTCGGGTTGAAGTCCATCCCCCAGCCGTGCTCGTCGCACCAGTCGATCCATGTCTCGAAATGCTCCGGCCGCAGCTCGTCGCGGTCCACCGTCTCTCCGCCGGTCTCGGCGTACATCGCGTGGAGGTTGAACCGCAGCTCCCCGGGGATGAGGCTCGCGGCCATCTCGAAGTCCGCGCGGATCTGATCGCCGGTGCTCGCGCGGCCTGGATAGTTGCCGGTCGCCTGAAGACCCCCGGAGTCGGTGGCCTCGTCGTGCACCTCCAGCCCCACCACGTCATCGGCCTGCCAGCAGTGCACTGAGATCGGCGTCTGCAGCGCGCGATCGATGGCCGTGTTGGCGTCAACACCGACCTCGGCGTAGCGCTCCTGCGCATGCTCCCAGGGCATCTCACTGCGGCCGGACAGTTCGCTGTCGAGCAGGTTCTCAAGTTTCATCGTGACCACCCTCGCATTGCGGCAATCGGCGCCGGCCCAGACTTCGACAGACCGGCGCGAAGAGCCTTCGGGCAAGGTATTTGCGATTCTTCCTGGCAATCTCTGGAGGCCGTGCATAGTAACGTTCAACGTATGACGTTGTCATTGGCGGGCCGTCCGTCCCCGGACCGCCCCTCCACCGGCGGCTGATCGCACAGCTCCTGACGGGTACGCGAGGGCGGCAACGGCCTCTGTGCCGTTGCCGCCCGCTTGCTCACTCATCGGCGTGGTGGGGCTCACATGTCGGCGGGCCACGGGTTTGTCTGGTCGCCAAGCTCCGAGCGCAGCCTCAGCAGCTCCTCCTTGAGTTCGGCCACGACGTCCGCGTAGTCGGGATCATCGTAGACCGAGTTCATCTCCATCGGGTCCTCCTGCAGGTCGAACAGCTCCCACTCCTGCGGCCCCGGCTCCTCCTCATAGTAGAAGATCAGCTTGTAGCGATCCGTTCTGACGCCGTAGTGGGCGTAGGCGTTGTGTGACGGGTCCTGGTGCATGAAGTAGCGATAGTAGAAGCTCTCGCGCCAGTCCTCCGGCGTCTGCCCGGCCATGTTCGCGCGGAACGACCGCCCCTGCATCTGCGCGGGCGTCTCGAGGCCGGCGTAGTCGAGGAACATTGGCGCGAAGTCGGTATTGAGGATGATGTCGCTATTCGTCGACCCGGCCGGAATCTCACGCGGATAGCGGGCCACAAACGGCATGCGCAGCGACTCCTCGTACATGAAGCGCTTGTCATACCAGCCGTGATCGCCAAGGAAGAACCCCTGATCGGAGGTGTAGATGACCAGCGTATCCTCAGTCAGCCCCTCCTCATCGAGGTAGTCGAGCATGCGGCCCGTATTATCGTCAACCGAGGCGACGCAGCGCAGGTAGTCCTGCATGTAGCGCTGATAGGCCCAGCGCTTGAACTCATCCTCCGAGAGACCTTCCGGCGGCTCATGCTTGTAGTCAACCGGCCGGAAATCGCGTCCGACGCGCATCCGGGCCTGTTGCGCTGCATTCGAGCGGTTCGAGTAATCGTCCCAGAACGTCGGCGGCTCCGGGATCGGGTCGGTGAACATGTCCATGTGCTTCTCATCCGGCTCCCAGGGGCGGTGCGGGGCCTTGTGGTGGGTCATCAGGAAGAATGGCCGATCCGGGTCGCGGCCGTCCATCCACTCCAGTGACAAATCGGTGATGATGTCGGTGGCGTAGCCCTCGAACGTCTTCTTCTCGCCCTGGTCGAACATCTCCGGATCGTGATAGAGCCCCTGCCCGGGCAACACGCACCAGCGGTCGAAGCCTGTGGGATCGTGAATGCCGCCGTGGCCGAGGTGCCACTTGCCAAAGATCGCGGTCTGGTAGCCAGCGTCCTGAAGAAGCTTCGGCGCGGTCATCTGACGGCCATCGATGCCGTCATGCAGCGTGAAGACGCCATTGAGGTGGCTGTACTTGCCGGTGAGGATTGACGCGCGCGAGGGGGTGCAGATCGAGTTGGTGCAAAAGCAGTTGTCCAGCCGCACGCCCTCCTCCGCGATCCGATCCATCTGCGGCGTCTCGTTGACCACGCTGCCGTAGCAGCTCATCGCATGCGCCGCGTGATCGTCGCTCATGATGAAGATGATGTTCGGCCGGCGGTCTGGCATGATGGGTCGTCCCTTCGTCTCATTCTTGGCGAAGCAGGCGCCTCGCTTCAGGGGAGCGTTTCGCCGCCCGCCGGACCGTCCCCTCCGGCGCCCAGCGAACACGAGAGGGCGTTGGCGGCGTGGAGATCGCCGGCGCCTTCGCATCGCCCGCGCACGCTCACGCGCCGCATCGGCCGGTCTGGACCCAGTCGGACTGAAGCAGCAGCCACCAGTCAACCGCCAGCCGACCGGTCACGGCCAGTACTGCTCCTGCGCAACCCCGAAGATCGCCATCGCGCCCATCGTGGTGCTGATGTGGGCGCCGGTGTCGCCGGTCATGCCCATGAGATTGCGCGTGGCCCTGTAGAGAAAGAGCCGCGAGGCATCGCTGTGCTCGCCGAACGCCGTGCGTTCGTAGTACTCCACCAGCGCCACGCCGGCCTGCGCCGTGCACGAGCCGGGCTACTCCTGGTCCTCGATCGGCGGGCACCACGCCCGCAGGTCAACCCGAGGAGGGCACGCTTACCTCGTCGGGATCGTCCAGTCCCACGCTGCGAACCATCTCGCTGACCGCCTGCGACGCCCCCGCTTCCTCAGAGCCCGTTCGATGTCGCTCGTCGCAGGCATCTGCCGGCACTCCCCTCAGGTCTGCGCAGTTCGCGATCGCTGCGAGCACGGCCGCGTGCGTATGTAAAGGGAATACAGCACGCGGGGAGTGCATATCGAACACATATGGTAAAGGTCACGGCATATGGCGCTTCGTCACGCACGCGCCTTGATGTCCTCGTCCTCCTCCGGCGT
>JALGTR010000345.1 GCA_029821265.1 Candidatus Zipacnadia bacterium | reverse complement strand
GCGCGGGAGTGCCCGACCCCCCACAGACGCCTGCGAAGATGGCGACGTGGATGCGCGAGATCGCGGCCGCGTACCATTGGACCGGGAACGAAGCGCAGAGGGCGCAGATGGCCGAGTGGTACGCGGCTCTGTCCGACCACCTCCACGATCAGGGCTTCGCCGCCGCCTCCGGCAACCGCTGGGGCGGATATGACGGCCGACGGCTTGCCGATGCGATGTTCTGGATGCGCGATGTCATGCGCGAACGCGGTCGGGGCGAGCGCGAGGCCGCGTTCTTCGACTACAACTGGGGCGTATCGCGCGTGCTGGACGCGAGCTACGAGCTGCACGTGAGCCTCGACCAGTTCGGGATCAATGAGCCCCGGCGGCTGATGGGAGCGCTGTTGCGGCCGGATCCTGCCGAGCGCTATCAGTGGGTGGCGTGCTTCGCGGATGTGCTCTCGCGCGAGATACTGCTCCAAAGCGGCGATGGCTTCAAGCCCGATGGCTCGGCCTACCACCACGGCGCGCACTACTTCGCATACGCCAGCTACAACGTGCCGGTGCTCATCTCGACGGTGGAGAAGCTCGACGACACGCCATTTGAGATCACACCCGAGGCCACTGAGCGCCTGAAGCTCTACCTGCGGAACCTGCAGTTCTACGCGAATCTTCTCGACGTGCCGTTCTCGATGCATGGGCGACACCCATTCCGCGGCGGCACTGTGCGACCCTCGATGTATCTGGCAATGGCACATGCGGGGCCCGGCGCGAACGATTTCGACACGGATCTTGCGGCGACATACCTGCGCCTGCTCGGTGAACCACCGGAGGAGGATCCGTTCCCCGAGCGCAACGTGACCGCAGCGTCGCCGCCGCAGGGCAACCTCGCGATGAACTACGCCGGCCTCAGTGCCCACCGGCGCGATGACTGGCTGGTGACGGTGCACGCCTACGGCAGATACTTCTGGGGAACCGAGATCTACGCGAAGGTGAATGCGTTTGGCGGCTACATTGGTGCGGGACAGGTTACGGTGCTGGGAGCGGGCGACCCGATCTCCCTCGCGGGCAGCGGGTACGTGCCGGAGGGCTGGGACTGGAGCCGCTTCGATGGGACAACCGTGGTGTATCTCCCGATCGACGAGGTGCGCAATCCAAGGAACGGAACGCAGCATACGCGCACAGAGCACGGGTTCGCGGGTGCGTTGAGTCATCGCGGACAGCAGGGGTTGCTCGTGCATCAGACGCAGGGCCCTGAGTGGCTGGCCCCGGGGCTGACGGCGAAGAAGAGTTACTTCCTTATCGACGACCGCGTGATCTGCCTCGGTTCGAACATCACGGCCGATGTTGAGAATCGCGAGGTCCAGACGAACCTCTTTCAGCGGCACTTGAGCTCACCGGACACCCCGGTAACCATCGACGGCGAGCAGCTCACCGGACTGGAGCTTGAACGCGCCCTACCATCCGACCGGGCACACTGGCTGATCGACACTGTCGGCACGGGGTATCTGCTGCCGCCGGGCCAGGACGCGATCGTATCTCGGCAACATCAGCAGTCGCGCGACAAGGATGACAGGGAGGACACTGAGGGCGACTTTGCGACAGCTTGGATCAACCACGGTGTGGCGCCGACCAGCGCGTCCTACGAATATGCGGTCGTCCCGGGGGCCACGCCCGCACGGCTGCGGTCGATGGCCGCGACGCTTGAATCCGGGGGTCGGCCGTGGGAGGTGCTGCGTCAGGACGAGAGGGCGCACATCATTCGGGATCGGGAGACGGGCATCATCGGGTGTGTACTCTTCGAGGCGGGCGCGGTCGAGCCGGAGCTGCCATTGGCATCAGTCGATCGCCCATGCCTGGTGATGCTTGAGCCGGAGGCGGATGGCTGGTGGCTGACGGTCTGCGATCCGGACCTCAATCTCGTTGACCACCTCAGCGAGCCCCGGCAGCTGAGGGTGTATCTACGCGGCGAGTGGACGCTGTCCGATGCACCCACTGAGGTACGTGCGGCAGGCATGGAGGACGGGCAGACGCTGCTCGAGGTGACCTGCCACGACGGGTTCAGCTTCACGACTCGCCTCGCCGCTCCGTGACGCAGACAGCTTCCGTCAGGGGTGATTGCCGGCGAGCAATGCCTCATAGAGCTCGAGGTGCTGCTCGACCATGCGATCGACCGTGAACTCGCGCTCGACCCGACGACGCCCGGCCTCACCCATCTCTCGGGCTCGGTCGGGATCCTCGAGCAGAGCAACGATCGCATCAGCCAGGGCCTCGGGGGCCTCGGGCGGTACGATCAGACCGGTCTCGCCGTCCACGACGGCCTCAGCACAACCGCCGACATCGGTGGCGACCACAGGCTTCCCGGCGGCCATCGCTTCGAGGATCGTAATCGGAAAGCCCTCCTGCCGCGAGGACAGCACGAACAGATCGGCGGCATTCAGAAGTTCCGGAACGTCCCTTCGCCGGCCCAGAAGAC
>JALGTR010000344.1 GCA_029821265.1 Candidatus Zipacnadia bacterium | reverse complement strand
GCCTCAACGAAATTGGCCCCCCTCAGATCCGCCTTGCGGAAGTTGCATCCCTTCAGATCCGCCCTGTAGAACCTGGCGCCCATCAGGCGTACACCAGCCAGCCGCGCCCCCATCAGCTTCTGTCCCGCAAAATCCGCCCGCTCACCACCTTCCTCACCCGCAAGCCACCTGGCATGTTTCTCCAGGACCTCTTGGAGTTCACCAGGACACATGCTCTCTACCTCCCGCTTCCGCCGACTCAAACCATTGTACGACGCGTACTCCCGCACCTTCGTCGCAAAATCTCAAGAAGCAAGACCTCCACCGCCACCCTTTCGAACATGCTCCGCACACCACCAAAAGAAACGCCTGAAGCCAAGGCCCCAGGCGTTTCCTCTTCTCGGTCTTTGCGACTCCTTTCGTTGCACGGACCCCCGGGGTCAACTACCCTGCGCCCGTGCAGCTAACATCCCTCACCCCCTCACAGGAAAAACAGGGATGCGAGCGTCTGCCCAAGATCCATGTTCGGCGTTACGAGCAGTTGACCGTCCACCTTGAGCCACTCGTTCGCACGACCCGGATGACCCAGCGGCGAGACCCTCACACGACGCCCAAGCTGCCTGACCACCAGGTCGGAGATGCCGCCGCCCACGCTGACCTTGTAGAGCCTGTTAGCCTCGATGCCGCCGACATAGTGACTATCACCCGGCCCGTGATCCGCGATGTCGAGCAGACCCGCCTCCGAGGTACCCAACAACTCAGCGATCTCACTCAGGCCGAAGGCAGAGCCCAGACCCGGAGAGCTGCCGGTGACCTCCGCGCCGACGCTCCCGCCGACCTCCACGTCCGTCATCCTGGAGGCGCTCAGCGACACCATGCTTCCGCCAACGCTGACGCGCCGGATCAGGCCGCCGCTGCTCACGATGCCAGCGTTGCCGCCGACGTTCACCCGTGTGATCGAGCGCGTCGCCTGCATGCGGCCCACTGAGCCGTTGATGTCAACGTTCCGCACGAACTCCACGATCCCCGCATCGCCGCGCACGTCCAGCCCGACCAGGCGAGTGTTCGCCAGCACCTCATCCACGCTGCCGGCGATGGTCACGTTGCTAATCACGCTCCTGATGACCGAGCCGTCAATGGTCCTGACATCACCCTCGACGACCACGTTGCTGAGTTTCAACGCGGCGCCACCTTCGCCCGTGATGATACCCACATGCGCCGTGTCATCGTCGCCGATGGAGGTCGAGCCGCCCTCGAACACCTGGTTCAGGACTTCACGCGAGGTTCCAATGGCGACGCCGTTGATTCCGCGCGCCACCAGGTTGCGCTGCAGCCTCAGCTCTCTAAGAGCCATCCTGCCGCTCGCCCCGCCAATGTCCCTGGCCCTCGTAGGAACCACATCGTCCGTATCATCGGTCGTCGAATCACTGGTCAGCACGACCAGGTTCGAGGCGCGCCCGTCGGCGATGTCAACCCTCTCCAGGAAGCCGTTGTTGATCCTCAGTTGTGCAGTGCCGGACCCCAGGAAGACGGTGATGTAATCGTCGCCTTCGTCGTTGAAGTCCATCGTGTTCTGCCAACTGATCCAGTGGCGGGCGGGCAGGCTCACGTTCACCAGGCCGTAGTTCGTGCCCAGCACCTCGAGCGAGAACACGGTCGGGGCGAACTCGTCAACGTGAATCGCCATGTCGTCCGCCACGAACGGATTATACGTTGACGTAGAGGACCCCAGGTCGCCCGTGATCAGGACGGAACCGACCGCGCCCTCCGTGTGAAGCACGCCGCCGGCCAGGTCGCCGTTGACGGTCAACGAGTCAAGGTCGCCCTCGACCTCGATGTTCGCCACGTCGCCGTGGACGACCATGCTCTCGACGGTCACTCGCTCCGAGGCGTCCAGGAGCGCGGTGCGGCCGCCGGTCGTCGTCAAGACGTAGATGCCTGCGCTCTCTCCGCCTTCCGGCGTGTAGGTGATGGCATCGAACACGACCGTGCCGCCCACCACACCGTAGGTAACGGAAGCCGTCCCGGAATCCACCTCGACGCGGTAATCAACGCCGTCGCCGATGATGACCAGCGGGTTGTTCGCATCCACGTGATCCACGGTCCCGCCTCCGCTGTCCAGGCCCCTCAAGATCCCGATGGAGCCCAGGATCACCGAGTCAGGACTCAGGTAGACGGACTGTGCCGACAGGCCGCCCACGTGGCCGCCGACTCTCAAAGTCGCATTTATCGAACCGAGCGGAGCAGCGATGCCGCCGAGCACCTGGTCGTCAGAGGTCAGGCCCACGCTGCCGCCGGTCTGGATGTCCACGGAGACGTTGCCGATCTCCGCGTAGATCCGACCCACGCCGACCGGGATGTCCTCATTCGGCTGCCAGTGCACGTACTCGAGCGTCGCATCGTCAATCTCGACACCGCCGTTCGCCGCGATCGTAACGGCGATATCACCCGCGGTGCTCACCAGGTCGCCGATCGGCCCTTCCGCTACCAGGTAGGAACCGAGGATGTTCTCGGCAGCGGTTACGTTGCCGATCTCGTTCACCGCCTCGTAATCGCCATCAATGTCACCGAGGTCAGCAACAATGTCGCCGATTTGGTCGCCCGCGCTGGCCCACACGTAGATATCGCCGGCATCGGACCGGAAGGCCACACCGTCAGTCGCCTCCGTTCCGATGTCGCCCTGCTCGGCAACGTATTCGCCGCCGATGTCGAGGCTCGCCAGCACGCCGTCAATGTCGTCACCGGCGTGAACCACGATCGGGCCAATCTCGCCAGTCGAAGCCAACAGGACGCCGATGGACGCACCGGCCGTGAACAGTGTCGGTTGCTCGGCCGAGATCAGCCGCGCGCCGATGTCTGTGAGCGCGGTCACATCGAGGATCGAGCCACCCGCCACGAACTCACCGTCCACGCTCAGGCCGGATGTAACCGGGCCAATATCGCCGCCCGCGGTCACTCTGAGGAGACCAATCTCCTGCAGCACCGAGCGCGTGATGGGGGTCGTGCCGTAGCTGCCACCCCAGCGGTCGAAGACTAGAACGATCTCTTCGCTCCCGGCGCCAATCGCACCGACGGTCGTCGTCAGAGCCAGCACATTGCCCCCGGCCGTGATCTCGTAGTTGCCGATGCCCTGGTTCGCAGACAACGGCCCGATATCGCCACCCGCCACCAGCGAACCGCTAACGCCGAGCACGATCGTGCCCGTGGCGGTGTCCACACGATCCGACGTGCCGAGAATGCTGCCTACCAAGGCCGTAACCGCTCCGATATCCTGACCCGCAGTCGCCTCGACGTTGATGTCGCCAAGCATCGCGGTAATGTCACCGATGGAACCAAGCGCCATGAACTCATCGGAATCCATGTCACCCGCGAGCGCCGTTATGCCCGCCTGGGGCGCGCCCGTCGCCACGGTCTTGATGGCGACCGGCAGGCTGCACCACACGAAGCCGTAGATGGTCTTATCAATTGTTCGCAACGGCCAGGTCGCCGCCCTTAGCCTCGAAGATGTTGCCGCCGTCCTCATCTCCGATGTCATCTCCGATGTCGTTACCGGCGTAAATGCTGCCGATGCTGTCACCGGCCACGACATCTACATCGACGATGGAGCCAGTCGGCGCCACAAGATCCCCGACGGACCCGCCGGCCGTGATGACCGACGCGCTGATGTCACCGGTCTCGGTGTAGATGTTGCCGATGTCACCGCGCTCCGCCAGGATATCAACTGTTATGCCACTGCTGGCATAGACCTGACCCACGTTCTCTCCGACGTGGATTTGCCCTTCACCGCCCTCTATTGCACCGTTCTCGGCAATCAGTCCTAACAGACTGCCGCCCACATGCAAGTCGAGATCCATTATGTCACCGACGCGGCTGTGGATCTTGCCCACGTTCCCCACGAGGGCGTCAACCTGGAGCGCACTCGTGATGCCCTCCTCGACGATGATATCGCCTACGTCGCCTGCCGTGGACTGAATCTGTACGGCTCCGGCGGTCACACCGCCCTCCGCAAGC
>JALGTR010000105.1 GCA_029821265.1 Candidatus Zipacnadia bacterium | reverse complement strand
GCGCCTGCCAGCTCTTCGCGGCTGACGAGGACCAGCGTCCGCGCGCGAGGACGGCGGTCCGTGATTTCCATGACATGATGCTCCTGCTGCGCCAGCGGCTGGAGACCGCGCCGCTGCCGGAGCTCGTCAGGGCGGTGGTGGAAAACACCGGGCTGATCGACAAGCTCAAGGAGTCCGGCAATGCCGAGGACGCGATGCGCGTGGAGAACCTGCAGGAGTTCGTGACCGTCGCGGCCGCCTTCAAGCGCCGCAACCCGGATGCGGGGCTGCAGGAGTTCCTCGAGCACGTAGCGCTGATCTCCGATATCGATGAGGCCGATGAGCTTAGCGGCGCTGTGTCGCTGATGACCCTGCACTCCGCGAAGGGCCTCGAGTTCCCGGTGGTCTTCATGGTGTCGATGGAGGAGGGGATCTTCCCGCACGAGCGCTCGATGGGTGATACGCATGAGATCGAGGAGGAGCGCCGGCTCGCCTACGTCGGCATGACCCGGGCGCAGAAGATGCTCTATCTCAGCCACGCATTCCACCGCACGATCTACGGCGAGACGCGCCGCCAGCGTCCCTCGCGCTTTCTGGACGACCTGCCGGAGGAGCTGGTCGATCGAAGGCAGCGCTACTCCGACGGCAGCACCTCCACCCAGCCCCGAATCTTCGACGAGGGCGAGCAGGTGCTCGAGTGTCCGGCAGGCGGAAAGAAGATCGACATCGCGTCGCTGATGGCTCGCGCCCGGGCCAACGCGGACGAGGCCGGCAGACGCCAGCAAAAAGCCGAGGAGCAGCGCGAACAGCGCCGGGAGGCTGCACGATCGCAGGCCCGCGGCCAGCGGAAGCGAGGCCGAGAACCATCCACTGCGGCGGCCGATTTCAGCACCGGTGATCGGGTGCGACATCCGAAGTTCGGCAACGGGATGGTGGTTTCCGCCGAACAGGCAGGCGACGACTGGAAGGTCACGGTGGCCTTCCGCAACGGGGGCGGCGTCAAGAAGCTGCTCGCCAGCGTCGCCGGCCTCGAGAAAGCCTGATCATCCCGCCTGTGCGATCTCGAACCGGTGCCGCTTGATCTCCCCTCAGAGCGCGGGCGGAAGAATGGGCAGTTCTCCCGATACAGCGCGCTGGGGCAATGGCCCATCCTCCCGACGGTGATGCGGTGACACTGCGAATGCAGTGATGGGGTATGAGGCGCGGCGCCCGCCCGGTGGTCAGCTCTCGTTGATCCACAGGTCGATCCGCCTCTCGGGATCGTAGGGCTTACCGACGATATCCGGACGCCCGTCACCGGTCATATCGGCGAGTTTGGCCTCGTGGGTGCCGATGCCCCGATGGATGACGTGCTCCTCGAAGTCGCCGCCGCCGAGGTTGCTCATGATGATCATCTCGGGCTCGTGCGGGTTGCGCCCGAGACTCATCTCGGCGGTGAAGATGTCCGGCAGGCCGTTGCCTGTGAAGTCCGCCAGGGCCAGGCTGTGGGGGTGGAAGAGCTTTGAGCGGATGACCCACGGCCTGAACTCCGGCGGCCGGCAGACGGCGAGGCGTCCCTCGTCGCTCTCGCCCTCACACAGCACGATCTCCAGCTTGCCATTCGCGTCGATATCGGCGACGGCAACGCGAGTGGTCACGAAGTCCTCCGCGTAGCGCAGGCGCTGCCAGCCGTCGCCTTCGCGCCGGAAGATGTAGGTTCCGGCGATGATCTCCTGGCGCCCGTCGCCGTCGAGGTCCACGACAACGAGGCCCTCGGTGTCTCCGACATCATCCGCGACCACGTGGAGGTGATCCTCAGGCCAGGGCTCGACTGTGGGGTCTGCGGGGATGTCGAAGTATGCGAGCACGCCGGCCAGCTGTGAGAGGAAGACCACCTCGGGCGCACCGTCGCCGTCGACATCGCCGACGGCCTGATCGTGGTACTTCGCGAAGCGGTCGGTGATGACGCGCACCGGCCACGGCTCGCGGGGGTCCTCCGGGCATTCAAACCACCAGAGGTAGGGTCGATGGCCCTGCTGGCCGGCGATGATGTCCGGGCGCCCATTACCGCTCACATCGAGGATGACGCCGCCGGCCTCGAGGTCATCGGCAGCAGCCATCTCGTGGCGCTGCCAGCCGGGGTTCTCGTACCAGAACAGATTCGGCGGACCGTCCTTGCCGCCGACTATGATGTCGGGCAGGCCGTTACCGGTGAGGTCGTGCAGGAGCGTGATGTCGTGCTTGCCACCGGGCGGGTCATCGTCGATCGTGACGTGTCGAAAGCGCAGGTCGGCCATGGCGGCTTCTCCTCTAACGGGCGGCGGTCCGGGCCGCCCTTCAGCGCTTCGCGTCGGCCCGCTCGGAGCTGGCGCGCTTGCGCTCAGATCGTCCCGAGCGTGCTGTGCGGCGGAGCTGTCGTCGCGTTCTTCCGCTTCGCTTCAATCCGGACCTGCATCCCGGCGCGCGGGGCGGCCGGGGGCGGGCGTCAGGGGAGGTCCTGGGGCGCTCTGCGGGGAAGAGCCGTGTGATACCAACGGGGACGTATCGGGAGATGATCATGGCGCTAAGGATCGCGATCTGCTCGAAGATACTGCAGGACTATGAGATCTCCGAGGCGGTGAGCATCGCTGCGGAGATCGGCTATGAGGGGATGGAGATCTTCGGCGTCGAGCGCCATCTGCCGCCGGACGTCTCCGATCAGACGGTGCAGGGGCTTGCGGGACAGCTTCGCAACGGACGTTGAGGCATTCCGGCGCTACCTTGATATCGCCGGGCAGCTTGAGTGTGACATGATCCGCGTGCAGCCGGGCGGACCGCCGAAGCCTTCGGCGGCACGCGAGGATCACTGGGAGCGCGCGGCGCACTACCTTCGTGAGTGCTGCGACCTTGCGCTCTCGCGCGACGTCGGCGTGGTGATCGAGAATAACTTTGGGCTGTCGGCGACCTGTGACGCGACGCTGGAGATGATCGCGCGCGTCGATCGCCCGAACCTCGGGATCAACTACGATCCGGGCAATCTCTATCGCATGGATCGTTACTACGGGATCGAGGCGCTCGCGCGTTTCGGCCAGCTCGTGTGGAACGTCCAGGTCAAGGACTGCTACCGCGACGCGCACACCGACGACTACAGGCTGCTGCTTGGCGAGGGTGAGGTCGATTACGCTTCGATCTTCGCGTGGCTTAAAGACATGGAGTACGACGGGCATCTGTCGGCCGAGTCCCACAAGGAGCCGACAGAGGAGATGTCGGCGCGAGATATCGCCGAGCACGAGTATGCAGCGATCCGGGCGCTGATCGAGAGCGTCTGATATCCCCACTCGCACAGGGCGGCGACTGAATGCAGCAGACAACGCAGCTTACATTGCATGAGAACGTTCAGTTCATCTACGAACTGGTACTGGCGCGGATGGAGCTTGAGGCCGCGGGTGTGGAGTTCTCCACAGGCGAGAACCTGCGCGGCTTTTCCACCAACGGGCGCCTTGACCACGAGCACATCCTCCGCCGCTCCGCCTACGTCCGGTCGATCGACCGCGCGGGCCAGGAGTGCCTGCTCACCGACTACCACTTCATCCAGCAGTACAACCAGACCCAATCGATCAACCAGTATCTGACACACTGGTTCTACCCCTACAAGGGCAAATTTCACCCGCAGATGATTCAGGCGCTGCTGGGCATCATCGGACTCGGCCCCGGTGACACCGTGCTCGATCCGTTCATCGGCTCCGGCACCACCGCCGTCGAGGCGCAGCTTCTGGGAATCAACTGCATTGGCGTGGACATCTCGCCGCTGTGCTGCCTGATCTCCCGCGTCAAGACCCAGTCATGGGCGCATATTGACGCCATCGAGGAGGCCTCCGAGTATGTGGCCCCATGCGCCCGTGACATCCACCAGCAACGGCTGTTCCGCGCCCCCGACGACATCGAGCTGCCTCCGGGCCCGGTGAAAGACTTCTTCGACCTCACGGAGATGATCGCGCGCTCGGACAAATCCCGTCGCCGCAGGGACCCCGTGGACGCATTCGTGCACAATCGCGACAGGATGCTCGCGTCGGTGCGCGATCACGTGGAGGTCAAGCGTACCCTCGGCCTGACCTTCGGCGAGGTCGACATCCGCAACGGCGACGTCCGGGCGATGCAGATCGATCCGGAGAGCATCGACGGGATCGTCACATCGCCTCCGTACTCAATAGCGCTCAACTACGTCAAGAACGATGAGCACGCGCTTACCGCGATGGGCTACAACCTCGACGACCTGAGCGAGGAGTTCATCGGCGTTCGCGGCCACGGGCGAGAGCGCTTCGAGCTCTACAACGAGGACATGCGCCAGGCCGCGCGCGAGATGCACCGCGTGCTCAAGCCCGGAGCGATGGCCGCGGTGGTCATCGGCAACATGACCTACCAGGGCGAAGAGATCGACACCACCGGCATGTTTACAGAGGCCTGCGAGGACGCCGGACTGACATTTGAGCGCTCAATAGACAAGATCATCTTCGGCCTCTATAATGTGATGCAGAAGGAGTATATCCTGCTCTTTCGCAAAGCGTAGCGGCTCCGCCGGCCGTGTTTATGACGTTCGAGGAGGACGTGGGGGAGCCAGATGAGAACCGAAGAGACCATACAGGCGGACCTTGATCGTTTCCTCGAAGTGCTGCCCGACCGCGTGCGCCACTGGCTGCAGTCACACGACAGGCTCGAAGATCTCAAGGAGGTCGTCATCGACCTCGGACGGCCCATCGGAGCGCGCTTCGCCCGCGGCTTCGAGATCGTCGATGAGAACCCCGCCCTGCGCGCGGACATCGACTACGTGACCTCGTGCGTGGGCGAGTTCGACCGCGATAACCGTTCCGGCATTGAGCAGACCCTGCACCGGATCAGCGCCATCCGCAATCGGCATGGCGAGGTCATCGGCCTCACTTGCCGGGTTGGCCGGGCGGTGTATGGCACGCTTGACATCATCCGGGATGTCATCGAGAGCGGCTTCAACATCCTGCTGCTGGGCAAGCCGGGGGTTGGCAAAACCACGAAACTGCGTGAGGTCGCGCGGGTGCTCGCCGATGAGTTCGACAGGCGGGTTGTCGTGGTCGACACCAACAATGAGATCGGTGGCGGTGGGGACGTGCCCCACCCGGCAATCGGTCGCGCCAGGCGGATGCAGGTGCCGGGCGACCGGCTTCAGGCCGAGGTGATGATCGAGGCCGTCGAGAACCATATGCCGGAGGTCGTCGTGGTCGATGAGATCGGGACCGAGGCCGAGGCCGCGGCCGCCCGGACGATCGCGGAGCGTGGTGTGCAGCTGATTGCCACCGCCCACGGGAACGACCTTGAGAATCTCATGGCGAACCCGACACTTGCGGACCTCGTCGGCGGCATCCAGGCGGTCGTGCTCAGCGACGAGGAAGCGAAGCGCCGCGGAACGCAGAAGACCGTCCTCGAGCGCCAGGCCCCGCCCACGTTCGACATTGTCGTCGAGATCCAGGCGATCAACCAGCTGGCCATCCACCACGACGTCGCCGAGACCGTGGACAGTATCCTGCGCGGCGAGCCGATAACCGCCGAGATGCGCGAGTTCGACGACGGCGGCGAGATCGTTGCGGTTGAGACCTCCGTCACACCGCTCGCCGAAGTCGAGTCCGGTGAGCCGGACGCTCTCGAGGCCGAGATCCGGCGGGCGGAGAGCCGTTCCCGCGTGCTCCGGGTGCTGCCTGTCGGCATCAGCCGCGAGCTGCTCGAGCGCGCACTCCGCGAGCAGCGCGTGCCGGCGACCGTGACGCAGGAGGCCGGGGAGGCGGACGTGGCTGTCGCGCTTGAACGCGCGGCCGAACTCGGCCGCGTACCGGATGAGATCGGTGCCACGGTCACCGTGCGCAGCAACACCTACTCGCAGGTCGAGGAGGCCGTTGAGGAGCTGGCAGCCGAGCGCAGCACCCCGCGCGAGGAGTTCGCCTTGCGTGAGGCCGCCGAGGCCGTTGACAAAGTCATCGCCGAGAGCGTTCCCGTCGAGCTTCTGCCGCAGAACGCCTACGTTCGGCGCCTGCAGCGCGAGCTGATCGCGCGTCGCAACATCGAGTCGAAGACCGTTGGTGAGGAGCCACGGCGCCGCGTCCGGCTCCTGCCGCCGTAAGCCGACACGGAGTCTTCGCCGCGGCGCCGAACGCTGTGGCAGCTCTCAACACCAGCGGGGGGAGGTGGCGCCGATGGCGGAGACCGCGCACGCAATCCGGCCCACGAGCGCCTGGGATCGCCTGGTGTTGCGACGCTCCTTGTTGTGCTCTACGCTGTGCTGCTTATCACCCCTCTGATCGTTACCGGCCTCACGGGACAACAGGCCGCCGTCCATTCCTCAGGCAGCCTGGCAAAAGCGCGGCGCTCGTGGCTGTCGTGATCCTCTCGATGCAGGCCGTCCTCGCCGGTCGTGCGAGGTCCATCTACGGGTCCCGAAGGTGCCGCTGCCAGATGCTCGTCTCGACCTGAATGCGCGGGGGGATCGACTATGCAACGAGCGCTTCTGGCTGTAGCCGCCCGGGAGGTCGCCATGCCACATCGCAATCGGACCCTGATGATGGTCATGACGCTGATCTGTGTCTTCGTGGTGGCCGCCATCCTCGTGAGCGCAGCAGTGCGCTCGGCCGGCGACGAAGCCGGGCACGACCACGCCGCGCTGGCGTTCACGGTCGCGGAGGCCCCGCCGTCGGTGGCGGCGAACCATCCCGCGTCGGTTGATCATCGTCGCCTGTAGTGGCGGCTCGGACGCGAGATGGAGGCCAAAGTGTGCCCCTGAAGTACCGCTTCATTGTGCTCGATGGCGTCGAAGGCGCGGGCAAGTCCACACAACTTGACCGTATTGCACACCGCCTGCGCGCCAGCGGCGAGGAGGTCGTGCTCACGCTCGAGCCGGGCGGGACTCCGGTCGGAGAGGCCATCCGCGAGCTGCTTCTCGCCCCCGAGTATCCGGAGATGACGCCGCTGACGGAGCTCTTCCTCTTCTGCGCGTCACGTGCGCAGCACTGCGACGAGGTCATCCGCCCTGCGTTAGAGGCGGGAAAGATCGTCCTGTGCGACCGCTTCACGGCCGCAACCTTCGCCTATCAGGGCCACGCGGGCGAGGCGGGCGAGGATCTCGTGGTGCACCTCGACGAACAGGCTACCCGGGGCCTTGCGCCGGACATAACGATCATCCTCGACCTTCCGCCCGAGGAAGGGATGCGGCGAAAGTTCGGCGGCGGCTCCACCGTTGACGCGGCGACCGCCGATCGCATCGAGCGCAACCGCCTCGAGTATCACATCTCCGTGCGTGCCGGCTTCCACCGCTACGCCGAGCGCTACCCCGACCGCACCGTCATCGTAGACGCGAGCCGCAGTGAGGACGAGGTCTTCGCCGAGATCTGCGAGCTTCTCGGCATTGCGTATTAGCGGCATGCGTCCCGGCGTTGTCGGGCCTTGGGGAGGCGGCTTTCGCGGATCTCCCGCAGGCGACAACAGAAAGCCCGGCCTCCGTCTCCGGAGGCCGGGCTGTGGTCGGTTGACCGATGCAGAGCGCTTACTCAGCGGTGAACTCCAGCTTGATCGGCACGCCGTCGTTCTCGGCAGACACACGCGCCGCGGTGATGAACGCCGCGATTTCGATCGTCTCGTCGATGTCCAGCGGCGGATTGCCCTCCCAGGCATCCACGATGCGCTTGAGCAGCTCGCGGTAGATGTAGGTGGTGCTCACACGCTCCATCCGCACGCCCTTATCGCCCCAGACCGTGAAGCCGTAGGCGTGCGCGCCCTCGCGTGTCCCGCGCATCGACGCCACGCGGCCGTCCTTCCACTGGCCAACGTTCACCTCGCCCGTCTCATCGAAGAAGCAGGAAACCCGCTCGCAGCCAGGGCCCATCAGGGCATAGAGCGTCTCCACGCCATGGATGCCGTAGTGCAGCAGGCCCGGGTTCTTCTCGTGGAGGCCCGCCGGGCTGAATGCGTTCGCGCCGATGATCTTCCCGACGCCCTCCTCATCGCCGGCCGCGTCCACAACCTCGGGCGCGTAGCGCAGCGAGGAGGATGAGAACACCGGCACACCGTTCTCCTCCGCCAGCCGCTTGATCTCAAGTCCGTCCTTCACGTCCGCCACGAACGGCTTGTCGATATACGTCGGAATTCCGGCCTCGAGGAAGGGGCGCGCGCGCTCGAGGTGCTTGCTGCCCGCCTGCGACTCGATCATCACGGCGTCCACCATCCCCACCAGTTCCTCGACGGTGTCCACCTTCTCGACGCCCCAACTTGTGAGCTTCTCCTCGTACTCCGCCATCCGCTCCGGCTCCGTGATCTCGCTCTCGCCAACCACACCGGCGACGACGCGGTAGTCGCTGTCGATCCACTGCTCCTCGTCGATCTCGTCCAGGCGGTTCAGACGCATCGTGAACTGCACGACGTGTGACGTATCCCAGTCAACGATACCAACGCGCTTCATCGGTAGCCTCCCACGACAGTGTGTGACGACTGTGAGTGTGTACGGCCGCCGCCGTTCGGCGACCTCGCATGACAATTCGCTCTCGGCGCGCAGGGTCCTTCATGCCAGATGACGCGGGCTTAACGCGCCGGCCGAATCCCGAACACGTACTCCGGCACCGGAGACAGCACCGGTGGCAGCGGCTCCTGAAGACTCAACAGGTGGTCCTCGAGGATGCCCATCTCGGCCACCTCCGTCTGCAACGACCAGACCTGTCCCGCATGTTCGCCCTCGATCTCGATACGGGCGAGCGCCTATCGGTGGCCGCCGATGGTCGGCTGACTGTCCCCCGAAACGACGAGCGCGCCCGTATCCTTCACGTCAGGCCGCAGTAGAGCCTCGGCCCCAAAAGCGAAATGCCCCGCTCCGGGACGAGCGGGGCCTTCGGTTCGACGATGGTCGGTCGCGTCAGGGCTTGTCAACGACGAACAGCTCAGGCTGGCCGTGTGCGGCCGACTGGCTCAGCCACTTCGCATGTCCATCGGCGAAGGCGTAGTTGGCGCCCTCGCTGTGCGGGTCCGGAATGTAGTCGATGCTCGGGTGCCAGATCAGGTAGCGGTAGTTCCCGCTGTAAACTGAGATGTCACCGAGCAGAACGGTGTCCGCCGGAGCCTCGATGGTGCTCTCGTTGCGGATCGGAACGCCGTCATCCCAGTAGTAGCCGAACCCGTTCTGGTACCAGCCATCGGCATGGACCGAACCGTGATCGCCTGGCGGCGTGCCGATATTCCAGCCGTAGCCGAGCTCCGCGTACATAATGCCCAGCGCGGCGATCGCATAGGGGCTGCTGGTGCCGTTCTGCGCGAGCGAGGGGCAGCGGTAGATCTGCCCGTTCTTGACGTACGGCGCCAGCAGCACGTACCACGAGCCGTAGTTGTATCCCAGCTCGCCCATGTCAACGGCCGGGTACATGTAGGCCTTCGGATAGGATCCATCATAGTCCTGGACGTACATCATGGCAGCCAGACCCATCTGCTTGACGTTGCTCAGACAGGACGTCTGCCGGGCCTTCTCGCGTGCCCGCGCGAAGACCGGAAACAGGATCGCGGCCAGAATGGCAATGATCGCGATCACGACGAGCAGTTCGATAAGTGTGAAACCACGACGCATGACAATAGACCTCCTGCGAGACAGTAGGGGATAGTGTGAGCGTGCACTATTCGTCGCCTGCCCCACGCACACCTTCACCGGGCACTCATTTCAGCGAAAACATGCCAGTGCCAATGTCAATGCTGACGAATATCAACATGGTGAGGTTCAGATCTGAGCCATCTGCGCCCCCGATTCGAGCCCGGGAACCCGCCGGGAACACCTCTTGACGAAGGGCCCTTCGCTGCGGTATACTGATACTCGGTCAAGCGGCCGGGAGAATCGGGGCGTGGCGCAGGTTGGTAGCGCGCCTGCTTTGGGAGCAGGAGGTCGCCGGTTCAAATCCGGCCGCCCCGACCACGCCACGCGGCCGAACATGATTGTTGGGTGCGGGCGTAGCTCAGCGGTAGAGCGTCAGCCTTCCAAGCTGAGGGTCGTGGGTTCAAATCCCATCGCCCGCTCCAGATCTCTACCCGTTGCCGCGACACCGGCAGACCGGCGTCTGGTGCGCGCGCCCGTAGCTCAGGGGACAGAGCAGCGGCCTTCTAAGCCGCCGGTCGCCCGTTCGAATCGGGCCGGGCGCGCCATTGTCGGCTTCTCGCCGCAGGCCGCGTCGGCCCGTCCCGAGCACGCTGTGCGGTGGGCGTAGCTCAACGGCAGAGCACCTGACTGTGGCTCAGGTGGTTGTGGGTTCGATTCCCATCGCCCACCCCATACGACAGCAGCGGCGGAGCAGTATCATCCGAGACAACGCCGATTGGCTTTGCGCGCGCCCGTAGCTCAGTGGATGAGAGCAACGGACTTCGGATCCGTAGGTCGGAGGTTCGAATCCTTCCGGGCGCGCCAGATTCAAGATCAACGGCCGCCCGCGAAAATACTTGACAGTTCGGCTCAGAATCCGTAATCTATGAGCCCTGCACGTGGACCGGTAGCTTAGCTGGCAGAGCAGGGGATTCTTAATCCCAAGGTCGGTGGTTCGAATCCACCCCGGTCCACCAGCCATTCTTCCCTCGGTCAGGCGCGCTGGAGGCGGCGCGCCGTCACTGTATTGGCGGCCCCCCTCGCTGTGGCACGCCCCATGCATGGCTCACGTGCGCCCGACCGCGGAGACGACGGCGGCGCAGCGCAGGCTGCCTGCCCCGGGCGGGGTCCGGGCGCGTGATGGAACTGGTAGACATGCATGACTTAGGATCATGTGGGGCAACCCGTGGGAGTTCGAGTCTCCCCGCGCCCACCACCCCCAGAGAATGAAGCTATCAGGGCCGCGCGAGCGGCCCTTTTCGGTATTGCGTTACAGTCAGAACTGAGCACTACGGGGCGGCGAACTCGCATGCCGCCTCCGCTCGACGGGAGCGATGCGCCGTGGATGTGGACGTTCGTGAACTCGGCAACAGCCGCGTTGCCCTGCATGTCAAGCTGAGCGCTGACGAGGTCTCTGGAGCGTTCGATCGGACCTACCAGCAGCTCTCCGATCGCGGTGGCATCAAGGGCTTCCGGCCCGGCAAGGTGCCCCGTAAGATCCTTGAGCGCTACTACGACGCCGACGCCATCCGTGCCGCCACCTACGAGGCTCTCGTCCAGGATCGCCTCGAGGAGGCCATGGAGCTCGAGAACCTGCGACCGATCGACCAGGTCGAGATCGAGGTCGGGGCACCTCCCGAGGAGGATGAGATCCTCGCGGAGAAGATCAAAGGTGGCCTGACCGACGAGGAGGCCACCGAGTCCGAGGAGGCCGAAGAACCGGCCGAGACCGAGGAGGCCGATGAGGAGGAGCCTCACGAGGAGATCCCCCTTCAGGAGGGTGAGCCCTTCGAGTTCTACTCGGTCTTCACCGCCTATCCGCGCCCCTCGCTGCCGGACCTGAGTGACCTTAAGCTTCGCAAGCCGGTTGCCGAGGTCACTGATGAGGACGTGGAGGAGCAGATCGAGCGGCTTCGGCGGATCAACGCCGAAGAGGTCGAAGTCGATCGCGAGGAGATTGCGGACGGCGACGTCGTAGTCGCCAAACTCAAGGTCGTCGTGGAGGGCGAGGATCCAGACGAGGTCAATGCCACCGAGCAGGAGATCATCGTCGGCGAGCGCGACTACCTCGGCGATATCGACGAGAAGCTCATCGGCCACAAAGCCGGCGACGTTGTCGAGGCGGAGTTCACCTACCAGGAGGACCACCCCGACGAGGAGCTTGCCGGCAAGAGCGCGAGAATCATCGCTGAGATCGAGTCATTCTCGGCCCGCGAGCTTCCCGAGTTGACAGACGAGTTCGCTCAAAGCCTCGGCGACTACAAGGACCTTGAGGACCTGCGTTCGTCGATCCGGCAGCAGCTCGAGCGGCGCGCAGAGGAGAAGGCGCAGGAAGAACTCCGCGCCCAGGTTACGCGTCGAATACTTGAGGGCACCGAGGTCGAGTTGCCTGAGGAGTTCGTGGAACAGGCAGCCGAGCGCAGCCTCGAGGACCTCCGCAGTGAGCTGCAGCAGATGGGCATGTCCATCGACGAGTTTGCTGAGGCGACCGGACAGGACGAAGAGGAGCTGCGCAGCAATCAGCGTGCCCGGGCGGAAAGCGGCCTGAAGCTGCACTTCGCCATCGAGGCGCTCGCCCGTGAGCGCGAGATCGAGGTCACCGACGAGGATGTGGCCGTCGAGCTGCGGCGAATCGCCGAGGAGAGCGGCGGCGACATGGAGTTCGTCCAGCAGGCAGCGATGCTGCAGCCGAACTTCGCCGAAGAGGTGCAGGACCGGGCGATGCGCCGAAAGCTCTTCGAGGACCTCATCGCGTCGGCTGAGATCGAGGAGGTCCCGGCCGATCAGTACGCACAGGAAGCCGCCGAACGCGAGGCGTCCGAGCCGGAGCCCGCCGAGGCAGAGCCGGCCGGGGAGGCCGTGGAAGAGGTCGCGACTGCGACTGAGCCCGAGGCGGCCGGGGAGGCCGCTGAGGCGGATGACGCACAGGAGAGTGAAGAGACTTGAGACTGATTCCTATGGTCGTCGAGCAGACTCCCCGCGGGGAGCGCTCGTTTGACATCTACTCGAGACTGCTCAAGGAGCGCATCGTCATCGTGGGGACGCAGGTTGACGACGATATCGCCAGCTCCATCATCGCGCAGCTGATCTACCTGCAGGATGAGGATCCGCTGGAGCCGATCTCGATGTATATCAACTCGCCCGGGGGCTCGATTACGGCCGGCCTGGCGATCTACGACACCATGCAGTACATCCAGCCCGAGGTGCATACCTGGTGCATCGGTCAGGCGGCCAGCATGGCCGCCGTCCTGCTCGCAGCGGGCGAGGAGGGCCACCGGCACGCATTGCCGTACTGCCGCGTCATGATCCACCAGCCGTGGGGACAGCTCGCCGGTCAGGCCGCGGATGTCCAGATCCAGGCCGAGGAAATCATCCGGCTGCGGCGCTGGATCAATGAGATCCTCTCCAAGCACACCGGACAGGATGTCGAGAAGATCCAGAAGGACACCGACCGCGACTACTTCATGACCGCACAGGAGGCGCTGCAGTACGGCATCGTCGATGATGTCGTCGAGCGCCAGCCTGACGACGAGGAGTAAGCCAGCCCCGCATTAGGTATTGATCGTGGCAACGCACGTGTTGCCACGATCATCTGCGGGTAGAATCACTACGCTGACGAACAGGCGCGCGGGGCGCCGTCAGGGGAGAGTGAACGATGGAGATCGATGGCCAGGACCAGGGCTCACGGCCTTTGCGATGTTCTTTCTGTAACCGCGAGAAGCCCCGGCAGGTCAAGGAGCTTATCGCCGGGCCGGGCGTCTACATCTGTGTTGACTGCGTTGAGCTGTGCAACCAGATTATCCGCGGCCGCGCCGAACAGGAGGCGCGCAACAGCGCCGCTGAGGGTCGAGTCCGTCCGCCGCGCGAGATCTACGAGCACCTCAACCAGTATGTCATCGGACAGGAGCGCGCCAAGCGCGTGCTCTCCGTTGCCGTCTACAATCACTACAAGCGCGTCCGCCTCGGGGCCATGGATGCGGACGTTGAACTTGACAAGACCAACATCCTGCTGCTCGGACCGACCGGTTCGGGCAAGACGCTGCTGGCGCAGACGCTTGCTCGGATGCTCGACGTCCCCTTCACCATCGCCGACGCCACCTCGGTCACCGAGGCCGGCTACGTCGGTGAGGACGTCGAGAACATCCTGCTGCAGCTTCTGATCGCCGCCGGCGGCGACGTCGAGCGCGCCGAGCACGGTATCGTCTACATCGACGAGATCGACAAGATCGCTCGCAAGGCCGACAACCCCTCGATCACCCGCGACGTCTCCGGCGAGGGCGTCCAGCAGGCCCTGCTCAAGATCCTCGAGGGCACCGTCGCGAACGTCCCGCCGCAGGGCGGCCGCAAGCATCCGCAACAGGAGTTCATCCAGATCGACACCAGCAACATCCTGTTCATCTGCGGCGGCGTCTTCGACGGCCTGCTCGACATCATCCGCCAGCGCACCCGCAACCGCACCATGGGCTTCGGATCCAGCCGGGCCAGTGCGCGCCGCGAGTTGAGCGACGACGAGCTGCTCGCCCAGGTGATGCCGCAGGATCTGATGAAGTTCGGCCTCATCCCCGAGTTCATCGGCCGCCTGCCGAACATCGCCACCGTCGAGCATCTCGACAAGGAGGCCCTCAAGCGCGTGCTCGTAGAGCCCAAGAACGCGCTGCTCAAGCAGTACAAGAAGCTGCTGGCGCTGCTCGACGATGTGCAGCTCGTGGTCACCGACGATGCTCTCGACGCTATCGCCGAGAAGGCTCTCGAGCGCAAGACCGGCGCGCGGGCGCTCCGTGCGGTCATCGAGGAAGTCATGCTCGACGTCATGTTCGACATCCCGTCGCGGGACGATGTCAATCGCTGCACCATTACAGCCGAAACAATCCTCGAAGGAGCTGAGCCACTTCTGGAGAAGGTATCGGACGACGATCGGGAGGTCGCCTGACAGCGGCGCTCCCGGCCAACGGGTCTGAGCCTTCGGCGAACAGGGCCAACCGATGCCTCCAGATCGATTCACGAACTTCCGGGATGATAGCCCGGTCGGCGGCTCCGACGACCTCGCGCAGGCCGCCGACTGGGTTGCGCACCCCGAGGACGTCCGGTTCGAGGGCGAGCCGGACGTCCTCCCCGTTCTGCCGGTGCGCGATATCGTCGTCTATCCGAGCACCGTCGTCCCGCTGATCTTCGGACGTCAGCAGAGTCTCCGCGCCCTTCGGCGCGTACGCAGCGAGGACGCGCTCGCGGTCATGGTCGCTCAGCGCGACCCGGCAGAGGAGTACCCCCGGCCGGAGGACCTCTACGACGTCGGAACGCTTGGCCGCGTGCTGCAGGCGCTCGAACTGCCCGACGGCACAGTCCGCGCCGTCGTCGAGGGCCTTACTCGCGTGCGGATCGTCGGGATCACGCAGGTCAAGCCGTACATGATCGCCCAGATCGAGCCGGTCACCGAGACCCGCCCCGAGCCCGGTCCGCACGCCGAGGCGCTCAAGCGCCGCGCCCTCTCCGACTTCGAGGAGGCCACCGAGCTGTCGCGGCGCATCCCGCCCGAGGCCCTCGTCACCGCGCTCAACATCGATGACACCGGTCAGCTCGCGGACATCATCATCTCCTGCCTCGACCTCGACCTCGATGAACGCCAGGGGCTGCTCGAGGAGCCGGACTGCTCGCGCCGGCTCCAGCGCGTCGTCCGTCATCTGCAGGAGGAGCTGCGCATCCTGCGCCTCGAGGAGGAGATGCGCGACCGCGTCGAGCGCGAGATCGAGGGCTCCCAGCGCGAGTACTATCTCCGCGAGCACCTGCGCGCCATCCAGGATGAGCTCGGCCAGGTTGAGGGCACGCTTGGCGATGCCGCCGAATACCGCGAGCTTATCGAGGCCGCAGACCTGCCCGAGCGCGTCCGCGAGACCGCGTTGAGCGAGGTCGAGCGGCTCGAGCGTATGCCCACCGCCTCGCCGGAGGTCAGTGTGGTGCGCACCTACCTCGACTGGATCCTCGCACTTCCGTGGACGCGTACCACCGAAGACCGGCTCGAGATCGAGCGCGCGCAGGAGGTTCTTGACCGCGATCACTACGGCCTCAAGAACGCGAAGGAGCGCATCCTCGAGTTCCTCGCGGTTCGCCAGCTCGTCGATGACGTCCGTGGCCCCATCCTGTGCTTCGTTGGACCGCCGGGCGTGGGGAAGACCTCCATCGGGCAGTCGATCGCCCGCGCGATGGGGCGTGAGTTCATCCGCATCTCTCTCGGCGGGGTCCGCGACGAGGCCGAGATCCGTGGCCACCGCCGTACCTACGTCGGAGCCCTTCCCGGGCGCATCATTCAGGCCCTCCGTCGCGTCGGATCCAGCAACCCGGTCTTCATGATCGACGAGGTCGACAAGCTCGGCGCTGACTTCCGCGGAGATCCGTCCTCCGCGCTGCTCGAGGTCCTCGACCCGGAGCAGAACTCGCAGTTCAGCGACCACTACCTCGAGGTGCCCTTCGCCCTCTCCCGCTTGCTCCTCATCGCCACCGGCAATGTCCTCGACACCGTCCCCGCGGCCCTGCGCGACCGCTTCGAGGTGATCGAGTTCCCCGGGTACATCGAGGAGGAGAA
>JALGTR010000343.1 GCA_029821265.1 Candidatus Zipacnadia bacterium | reverse complement strand
TGTGGGCTACGTCCGAGACCGGAGTGCCGCACACAGGGCAGATGTTGTCCGCCGCCGTGTCGGAGATGTCCGGATCGTCCGGGGCTGGCCACTTCGAGCCATCGTTGGGCGCGAGGTAGTACCAGTCCCAGGTGTGGTTCTCAGCATACCGGTCGCCCTCTGCAGCAGGCCGGTGGAACGCCATCATCGTGCCGTAGTAGCCCTGGTCAGCGCTCAGATCGTTCTCGAAGAAGGTCGCGCCCGGCGGTACCGACGGCGGCTGATACCGCGGCACATCCACCAGGGCCGTCTGCAGCTGTGAGAGCGTCCCCGGCGAGAGCCGGCTGCCGTTGGGGCCGAAGCGCACCGCGTCGGCCGCCATGCGATAGATTCGGCTTCCGATTTGCGCCATCGGGGGCGTGTGCGCATCGTACTGCAGGTTGGCGGACGCGTCCTCACGCACCAGCGCTGCCGATCGACAGGCCGGACATACGCTGCCCGGCGCGAGCGTCACGCCTGGCGCGATCTCAAGGCCATCCTGATAGCGCGCACCGCAGCCTCCATCCTCAGCCGGGCAAACCAGCATGGGCACCGAGCTGCGATTCGCGATCGAGAACGTCCGTGATGGAGTCCGGGCGCCGGGGTTATACTCACCGCCCCAGTGCTCCGGTGGGGAGGACTGCAACGAGCCGATGATCAGGTTCGGGAATCCACCGGTTGCGGCTTCATTGTCGAAGGGCCCGATCTGGTTGCCATCGAGCGAGTTGACTCGAATGTCATTGCCAAGGTAGTCGTCGTGCGCGTCGGTTGGGTCGAAGTCCGCCGTGTAGTCGAGATCAACGTCGGGCCGCGTCACCATGAAGTAGCTGTCGATGAACGCGACATCGGGCGGCAGCGACAGGTGTTGCGCCACCGAGGCGTTGTCGGCCACCGGGTTGCCGGGCGCCGAGAGGTCGACCATGTACTGCCACTCGCCGCCCGAGCGATAGAAGACGTTCGTCCCGTTCATCACCTGCGACGCCAGCGCGCCGGCAGCGGCGAGTTCGGACCACTGGAAGATGATGCGGCCGCGGCCGGTCGCCTCCGGCGGGATGTGATAGGGCCAGATCTGCGCGGTGTTGAAGGCCTCGCCATCCTTCTCGACCACCGGCCACGCGCCTGTCTGAGCCGGATCGGCGGTGGAGAGGATCGGATCGTCGGTCGTGTCGGCGATGACGTAGCAGCCCTTCGGCTCCTGCGAGTGCGACAGCGGTTCGCCGATTGAACCGGCTGGGAAGACCGGCTCCTCCTGTCCCGTCGGGTCAGGTCCGGGCACCTCGGGATCATCATAGATCCCGTCGCCATCCCACATATCGAAGTCCATCTCCGACGGGGAGGGCATCGTCTGCGTGTTCGAATCGACCACGAACTTCACGACCGCGCCGCTGTCGATTCCCGCCGCGGGCGCGCCAAACTCCGGAATCTCGATCATCGCCGCGCCGCTATCTGTCAGCACGCGGAGACGGCCGCCGGCGTAGCTTGTGACGTCAAGTGCGCCCTCACTGTCGAAATCGAGGCCATAAAGTTTGCTATAGACTTCCACGCGAACATCGCCGGCGGCCGTCTCCGTATGCCGGATGTACCAGATGTCGCCGTCGGAGACACGGTAGGGGTTGAGCCAGATCCTGTACTGACCCGTGGGCGCCATGCCGACCTGACGGTAGAGCACGTGCGCCGGCAAGGGCTGTTCTGCGGGGCTGATATACCGGATGCGCGCCGACGGCCGAACGGAGCCGGGCTTGACGATGAGGAAGCGCAGGCCGTACCCGTCCGCGATCAGGCCGTTCAGCGTCTGGGAGTTGAAGCGGGCGGTGACGAACGAGGCCACGTCAGCCAGCTCCGGCGCCTCCCACGGGGTGTCTCCCGCTCCACCTGTGCCCGCGTTGAAATCGCTCCACTCGAAGTCCGTGCTCCCGGGGTGGAAGGGGCGCCCGATCAGCGGGTGGCGCTCCTCCCCGGCGGCGTCCTCGGCGGTGATGCTGATGTAGTCGAGCACGCGCTCCCGCGGCGACGCCTCGACGAGCTCGATCGCCGGGCCGTGCGCATCCCATGGGTCGGGGCAGGTGTCGCCCGGATTCGCGTGCGCGGTGCTGTAGCCGCAGTACGGGCACACGTAGCGGTGCCGCAGCGCGGTCATATTCCACGTCCACGTGCCGGTTCCCGAGCCGGCGCCGTCCGTATAGGGCGACAGGTACGTGCGCACCTCCCACGGCGGCCCGGACTGCCCCATCACGGGCAGCGCGATGATGAGAGCGATGATCGCCAGAGCGACTGACTTCACACGCATGCGTGGCACCTCTTCATAGGGTCGCCGACGGTCGATCTCGCGCGATGCAACTGCCTACTACCGTACCTCGGCGTAGGCGGGCTGGTTGAACGGATCGGCCCATATCTCGCCCGGCGCAGGTACGGAGCGCTCGGAATCGAGGGCGTGCACGTCATCAGCCGGCAGGGGTGGATCGACCGGATCCGTGCGCACCTCGAAGATGTGCGCGCCCAGCACCGCGTTTCGCGCGCCGGAGC
>JALGTR010000342.1 GCA_029821265.1 Candidatus Zipacnadia bacterium | reverse complement strand
AGGAGGCCAGCGGCCTCGCCAGGAGCTGGCCCGCCGGCGGACCGCCGAAGCTGTGGTCGGTGAAGATGCTTGGGCCTGGACATGCTGGCGCAGCGATCCGAAACGGGCGCGTCTACGTGCTCGACTATGACATCCGCCAACGCGCGGATTTGCTTCGCTGCCTCTCGCTGGCGGATGGCAGCGATATTTGGCGGCACTCATACCCGGTTCAGATCAAGGACAACCACTGCATCTCCCGCACCGTTCCGGCGGTGACCGACCAGTACGTGGTTACGCTCGGTCCGATGGGTCATGTGACCTGCGTCCGAACGGGCAACGGCGAACGCGTCTGGCAGATCGACCTGTGCGCGCAGTACAACACCAAGATCCCGAGCTGGTACGCCGGTCAATGCCCGCTCGTGGACGGCAATCGGGCCATTATCGCGCCGGGGGGGAAGGCGCTGATGATCGCCGTGGACCTCGCCTCCGGGCAGGTTGCATGGCAGACGCCGAATCCGAACGGATGGCAGATGACGCACGCCTCGATCATACCGGCGCAGGTCGGTGGGCGCACGATCTACACGTACCCCGCCTCGGGGGGCGTGATCGGAGTCAGCCCGTCGGATGGGTCGCTTCTGTGGCAGTACCCCGACTGGACGGTCAGAACCGCAAACGTGCCCAGCCCCGTCCCTGTCGGCGACGGTCGATTGTTCATCACCGGTGGCTACGGCGCGGGCAGTATGCTTCTGGACGTCAGTGGGGGAAGCCCGAAGGAGGTCTGGAGGATTCCCCAGGCCACCTTCGGCTCACACCAGCACACACCGATCTTCTATCAGAATCACCTCTTTGGCGTGAGCATGGACGAGCAGCTCGTGTGCCTGGATCTGCAGGGCAAGCGCGTCTGGAGCAGCGGACACACGAAGCGCTTCGGCATCGGCCCGTACATCATCGCCGACGGTATGATCTACGTACTCGCTGATGACGGCACCCTCGTGCTCGCCGAGGCCAGCACGTTCGGATACAGGGAACTCGCCCGGGCGAAGGTGCTTCCCGGCCCGTACGCGTGGGCACCGATGGCTCTCGCCGGTACTCGGCTCGTTCTTCGCGATCGGGAGACAATGGTCTGCCTGGACGTGGGAGGCTGATGGGAGCCATGATGCGGGCCTCACTCACGACAATCGCTCTGGGGGCGGCGATCACGGCGCTGCTGCTTGCCGGCTGCGCGGATCGGCAGCGCATCGCGGAGCAGACCGTTGTGGCCAGAGGCCGGGACGCAGCGTCTGAGATCGAGAGCAGTCAGGTGCCGCCGGAGCTTCTGACGTGGGAGCAGGTCGCCAGCATCGACACCGGGCTCGATGAGCCACGCGCCATCGCAGTCGGGCCGAACGGGCGGGTCTATGTCGGCGGCGACGAGGAGCTGCGCTGCTTCACAGCCGATGGCGAGGTGCAGTGGGCGCTGCCGGTTGATGGCGAGCCGCGGGCGCTGGCGGTTGCGGCAGACGGTTCGATCGTCGTCGGCTTCATGGAGCGCGTGGACGTCTACGATCAGGCCGGGCAGCTGCTGCTGACCTTCGCGCCTGATGACAGACGCACGTGGATCACCTCGGTGGCCGTTGACGACGATGACATCTTCGTCGGAGACGCCGGCGCGCGAAAGGTCTGGCGCTACGATCGCCAGGGCAACCTCAAGGGGACGATCGGCGAGCGCGATCCTGAGCGCGGCATTCCGATGCTGTACACGCCCAGCCCGCATCTTGACGTTGCGATCGCCGGGCCGGACAAAGTGATTATCGTCAACCCCGGGCGTCACGAGGTCCAGTACCACTCGCTGCCGAATGGCGATCTCCTTCACGTCTGGGGCGACTACGACCCGGCCATCGACGGTCTGACCGGCTGCTGCAATCCCACGGACATTGCGCTGCTGCCTGACGGCCGTCTGGTCGCGAGCGAGAAGGGTATGCCGCGCGTCAAGGTGTATACGGAGGCGGGTGAGCTGCAATCCGTGGTGGTCCCGCCCGAGGCCTACGATAGTGACACAGAGGGCATCGACCTCGCGCTTGACGCGTCGGGGCGCGTGTTGGCCCTCGATCCGCTGAAGGGCGTCGTGACGATCCATGAGGAGCGCACCGGCGGAGAGGCGGAGGAGGTACAGGCGTGAGCGAGGATCGCAGGGGCTTTCTCAGGACAATCGCGCGCAGTGCGGTCGGAGCGCTGCTGGCGGGCGGAACCGGGTGGCTGGCGTTCCGCTCCGGTGAGCCCTGCTGGACGGAGGGCTGTCGCCGCTGCCCGGAGCTGGATGGCTGCGAGCTGCCGGAGGGCAGGCTGACACGGGCGCAGCGGCGGACCCGCCCCGCCTCGGAGTATCCCCCGACAGGCGAGGAGCCGGAGGATGATCGGCGTGGCTGAGGATCGCGACCGGACCGTCAGCCGGCGGGGGTTCTTCGCGGAGGCGGCTCGGATCGTCGGCATCGCCGGCATATCCGGGGCGCTGGGCGCGGTAGCCATCGCCGGCCAGCGCGAGAACTTCGTCTGGCAGATCGACCCGGAGAAATGCATCGCCTGCG
>JALGTR010000104.1 GCA_029821265.1 Candidatus Zipacnadia bacterium | reverse complement strand
GCGTCATTGTTGAAGAACGCGTAGACATCGAACCCCTCGGAGAGATACCCCTTGACCCGGGCCGCCTCCGCGGCCATCTTCTGGTAGGTGTACTCCCCGCGTCTGCCACCATGGTAACGCAGATAGACCCAGTCTGCGGTGATGACGCGTGGGTGGTTTTCAATCATATCGTGGATGACAAGCGCCGCGTTGTGCTCGCGCAGAATGCCGTAGATCCGGTCGCGCAGCCAGTCAGGATCCCGAAACTCCACGGCCCATCGGAACCGGGGCGGAGCGACCTCGAGGAATGCCTCAATGCGCCCGCGATCGGCGTGCCAGTTCGGCGGGAGCTGAACGAGTATCGGGCCCATCAGTTCATGTAGCGGCTCCGAGTGCTCGAGGAAGGTGCTGACGTGCTCCTGCGGATCCTTCAGCTTCTTGAGGTGCGAGCCGTAGCGAGAGTACTTCAGAACGTATGTGAATCCCTCCGGGGCGCGGTCCCGCCAGTCCTCGAAGGTCTCACGATCGGGGAGCCCGTAGAAGGTGTTGTTGATCTCTACGCTGTCGAAGCGCCGGGCGTAATAGTCGAACCACTGGTCGCGCGGCAGATCCTCGGGGTAAAAGGGGCCCACCCAGTGATCGTACTGGTAGCCGGAGGTGCCCGCGAAGAATTGCGCCTCTCCCATGAAAGCCGCCTCTCCCCCGCGCCGTCCACCGTGTGCGTGACGATCGCGGCGGGCGCCACCAGGTGGCACCCGCCGCGGCTGTTGCCGGTCTGCGCCTACCTGGGTGCGATCGCGAACGCCCGCACGTCGTGGGCGTCGTAGCGCTGAAGCCGCGACCAGCCGTTGGTGGCCTTGGCTCTCACATGCAGATTGAGTGAGAATGCGGCCTTCTCCGGGCAGTCGGGGCCGAGGAGTTGGCTGCGGGTGAAGGAGTTCTCGAAGTTCCCGTTGCCATCGCCGCTGAACGGGCTCGCGGTGGTGGCGTTCACCTCTCCGCTCGCGGATTCGGCCTCCATGGATCCGCGTATGACCCGGAAGCGGAAGGTCGCGAAGTTGCTCGGATGCGTCGCGTGGAAGCTGATGTCGCAGCGCGCCGCGTTTTGCGTCTCGGCAACGCCGGGGTCATAGAGCAGGAAGCCGCACTGCCCGGTCAACGTCCCATCCCCCAGTCGCGGCGGATCGATGCTCGCTCCGCAGTGGCTGTTGTCAACGTGTAGCGCGAACACGTACCCACCGCCGAAGACCCGGCCGGCGGGGGCCAGGGCGGTGGTGATGGTGCCGTCGGCGGTCGTTCCGGTGGGAACGATGAACTGGAAATCGACGCCCGGCCTGGCGAGCGTGCCGTCGGCCTTGTAGCACTCCAGCTTCAGGCGGTACTCACCGTCGGGCAGTGTCCGGGTGTCGAAGAACCCGCTGTAGATGTCTCCGAACCAATCAGTGTCGGGCCAGTACGTTGTGGCGCCGGGCTCGGTGGGCGGGTTGTGTGGGCGGAACTCGTAGAGGTTCCGGCCCGCAATGCCCTTTGGCCCGAGCGTGTAGGCCGGGAAGGTGACGTCGCCATCTTCCTCCTTGACGTAGTGCACCTTCACGGCCTCCACAAGCTCGGTCCATTCGGCCGTGCCCGCCTTCCGGTAGAGCCAGCGGTAGTATTTCACCGTGTTGTTCGGGATCGCGTTGTCGTAGCCGTGTCGCAGGCCCAGCCGCCACCCGAAGGGGGCGTCCGTGATGCCCGCGTAGTCGACGAGCCCGCTGGACTTGATCCTGTCGAGGCGGGTGCCGCCGACGCCCCAGGGCATGACCCAGAGGCCGGTCACGTTCTGCGGAGGCTGGATCTCCTCTTCCTCGGCTGGTGCGATGCGGATCCGGTGGTAGTAGATGTTATCAGACTCGTCGAACTCGAAGACGTTGTTGCCAGGGTCAACAACGGCAGCGAGGCAGTAGACGCCCGGCTCGGTATTGGCCGGAATCGGCACCGATTCGGTGTAGGTCGTGCTGTCGCCACCTGCCACAGTTCGTGTGTTGCTCAGCCGACCACCCAGGAGCAGCATGTCCTCAACGAAATCGTCCTCGGTGTAGCCGGCGTAGGTCGGCTGCGTGGCCCAGCCCATCGGCACTTCCTCATCCTGAGAGAGCACCAGATCCACCATGTAGGACTGCGTAGCCGGGGCGTCGTTGGTGCCGGATGCCGGACCTCGTCCCTCGTTGGTAACTGTGATCTTAAGCGAGATCTCATCTCCGGCCGCGACCCGGTCGGGCCCGGAGATCTCGACGGTCAGATCCGGGAAGCGAAGCAACGGGATCCGAAGTCGCGGAAGCTGAATGCCCGGCTGCTGCGGAAGCTCAATCCCCGGTTGTCGTGGGAACGGCAACTGCCGCGGCACCTGGATGGGCTGCGGGGCCTGTGCCAGCTGCTCTGGGGTCTGATCCGGCGCCGGGGCCTGCTGCGCCCACGTGCCACAGGCGATTGCGGCGAGCAACAGTGCTGCGGTAGCGACGCGGAGCATCGTCATGGCGTCCACCTCTCGTTTACCTGACTCTCAACACTCGACGAGCCTATCACTATGATGCCCTCAGCACGGCCGGCGAAATCCCCCATATTCCGGTAAGGAAAGCAGCAAAGCGCTGGATCAAGCAGGAACCACTCCCCAAAACAGGCCTCAGCACTGGCCGAATGGACGCGTGCAGTAACGCTCGAACGCCACACAGATCGCCTCGATGTTCTCGAGCGGCACATCCGGAGCGCACTCGGCCTTGAGCATAAGGCCGCCCTCAGGGAGGGCGAGCGTCTCGACTGCCACGCGGATATGCTCGTCGATGTCCTCGGGCGAGGCAAACGGGAAAAGCTGGCGGTCGAGGTCGAGGTCCACGCAGACCATGCGCTCCTCGCGACAGATCCGCCGGATGTTCTCGAGGCCGCAGGCGCGGATCTGCGGATTGATGACCGAGACACCCGAATCCACGAGGTCCGGGATGACGGCCTTGATGTCGCCGTCGGAGTGGAAGTACACGTGTGCGCCGGCGTTACGGCAGGCGCCGAACATCTGGTCGTAGCAGGGGCCCATGTACTCGCGCCACATCGACGGGCTGATCGGCAGATTCGTCTGGTTGCCAAGGTCATCGCCGAAGTAGAAGTACTCAGTCCCAAGCTCAATGTAGCGGTCGATGACGCGCTGGTTTTGCTCGAGGACGATATCGATGAGCGTGCGCAGACGTGGATCGCCGGTGGCGAAGTCGAGCATGAGATTCTCGAAGCCGCGCAGGTAGTACAGGCGCATGAACATGAAGCCATGATGCAGTCCACCGCCGCTGCGCAATCCGCCCGCCTCCGCCGCGGCGTCCATGCCGGCTCTGATCGCTTCCCAGTCGCGCGGTGCGCCCCAGTCATCGACCTCCAGCAGGTCCGGCGGCTCCCACGAATCGAGCTGGTCCCAACTCTCCAGCGGATGGCCCAGCACCTGTCCGGCCATCCCCGGCGTGATGTTCTCCCAGCGGCAGCCCCAGGCGTCGACGAGCGTTCCGCCGGCACGATTTGGCGCGCCGGTGATGGCGTCGTAGTCAACGCTTCCTGCCCGGAATCCGCGGAAGACCTCCGGATGACGCAGGACCAGGGCCTCGAGCTTTTCGCGATGCCGCTTCCACGTTGCGGACATCAGGGCGATCTGGGCCGGAATACGCTCAGGGTGCTGGAACTGGATAGCCCGCAGCAGGTTCTGAGTGCTCTCATTGCGGCCCTCAAGCGACAGGATTGGCAACGGTGCGGTCACTGCAGTGCCTCCTCAAGCGTTGACGTGAACTGCACGAGCGACTGGCCGCGCGCGATCACGAACACCGGCGATGACGTCAGAGTGAGGGGTTCCGTGCGAATCGGATCGCCGAATAGATCGAAGGCTTCGACGTCGCCGATCGGCTGCGACCGGCGCTCCCCCCAGTGATGCCAGGCGACCGCCACAAGTGCCGGACCATCGCCGTCGGGGCCACGGCGGTTGCCGAAGACGTAGCAGGATGCATCGTCGCCGATATCGACCGAGCGGAGCGGTCGCGGCTCGGGCCCGAGCATCCGGGCCATGGCGGCCTGCGAGGACGCGATCTTGCGCGGCGCCCCGGCGTATTCGAAGAAGATGCGAGCGCCGGTATCCCGGTTCGCCCGGGCGTTCCAGATGTGGTAGAAAACCTTCTCGACGCCGTGGGCAAGCTGCAGCACGCACATCCGCGTGTTCCACTGCGCCTGCACCATTTCGCTCTCGACGAACGCGGGCCAGCCCCGCGGGATCGGATCGGGATCATCGTCCGCGTAGTAGGCGTACTCGGTCATCCACATGGGCATCTCGCGACCGGCGTCCCGCATGGCGTCCCGAATGCGGTCGAGCTGGTCGGCGATGAACTCGGGCTCACCACCGGGGTAGATGTGGAGCGAGTAGAGATCGCAAAACTCCAGCCCTCCCGCCTCGATGAAGGGCCGATGCAGGCCCTCGAAGTTCCCGGGCGGAGTCGAGTACCCGCCTATCACGAGGCAGTCAGGGTCGGCCCGCTTGCAGCCGCTGTGAACGCGCTGAAGCAGCGGGATGTAATCGACCGCCTCGTAGCCTGCCGCTCGTGGCAGTGAGTACGAGGTGAAGATCGACTCGTTGAAGACCTCCCAGACGTGGATGCGATCCCTGTAACGCCGCACGCACTCAAAGACGTAGTCCTCCAGCTCCGAGGGATCCTTCGGGGCGTAGGCGGTGCGAATGCGATAGCCGGCACGCAGTGTCAGTTCATCGGGCATCTCCTCCACCGGCGGGGCGGTCGATGACCACTCCGCCGACGGGAAGGGGAACATGCACAGCACATTTGCGCCGAGGCTCAGCGGACGGTTGATCTGGTAGTCGGCCATGCTGAAGTCGAACTGCCCGGGCTCGGGCTCGACGTGATCCCACTTGAGCGTCCAGTCACGCACCCACGTGATCCCGAGGCGCCGGGCAAGCTCCACGAACGGATCCCATGCGTAGGCGTGATTGAGGCCGAACGGGGAGTCTTCGAAATCGAGATCCGGGATGCGCGCGATGCGAACCGAGCGATCGTCGAACTGCTCGCCGTGGACGCTCAGGCGCATCCAACTCGGGAAGCGATCGGGAGCGAAAGGACCAGGCAGGGCAATCTCCACCGAGCTGTTCGCCGGTATCGGCCGTTGCCTGATCCTGCCGGACAGCGCCATGTTGCCGAAGGCATCGACGCCCTCACAGCTAATATCCACGGTGGCCTGCTGATTTCCTGCATTGAAAATTGTCGCGGTCGCGCCGGGGGTCTGCAGGGGGCCGAATATCCCGGTCGTATTGTCGGCGACCAGGCCGATCTCAATCGGCCGACGCGGCTGCCACGGCGTTGGCTCGATCCCGCGCTCAACCTGCACCGCGTCCACCCACAGTACGAGCTGATCGAGCTCCGCGGCGTCGCAGTCCACGTCGAGCTGAACGTAACAGAGGTCATCCGGAGCCGCAAAGGGCAGCGCAACGCGGGTCCATTCGCGTCCGATGGCGACCGTTCGGTCCGCCGCACCGCCGGTCGGCGCGGCGACGTGCAGATGCAGGTTCGGGATATCGCGATCGGCCCGCACCCAGGCGGAGAAGACGTACTCCGCACCCTTCTGGACGCGCATCCATCCGTCGCTGGTGAGCGCCGGGCGGGTGTATGGATCGCGACGGGGGTCGTAGTAGTCAAACGAGGACACGGGAGCCTCTTCACGCCGCCAGTCGAGCTTGATGCAGCGGGATCCATGGACGGCGTCCTCGTCTGTGATTTCGCCGAAGAGCCGCCAGTTGCCGGCGGAGATCCACCGATCGGGGCCGCACTCAAATGACGAATTCGGCACAAGGTTGTGGGAGCCGATGTCGGGGATGATATTCGCATTCGCCGGCGCCTCGATCCGCTCAAGCGTCAGATCGTCCACCCAGAGGGTGCCGGTGGAGGAAAACCATATCTGCAGGCGCGAGGTCTCGTGGCAATCGTGATCACCCTGAAACCGCCATGAGTAGCGTCGCCAGCTCGACGGCGGATGGACGTTCGCCCACAGACCGCATTGGCGCCAGCCATCCGTGTCGTGGATGCCCACGCCCACTCGCACGTCGCCGTCGGCGCGCATCCACACCGTGGCCCGGTACCACTCTCCGCGTTCGATCGCCACGGTGCCGACCTGCGCGATCATCGCGTGACCGTCCTCGTAACGTGTGCACCGGATCATCTGCGACGAGCCACCGTCGTGGCCCTCATCGAGCGCGAACTCCACGTCGAGGGCATTCGCGGCAGCACCGTAGGGCGTCTCCCAGCCATCGGCGACGCCATCGCCGTCGGCGTCCTGCTCGAAGTCGGTGCCGACTGCGCCGAGATCCGGCTGAGCGGCGACATGTGGGAGCGCTCCCATAAGCAGCGCGATCATGCTGACTGCGGCGAGGCCAGAGATTCGCATGGCTGTTCCACCTTGCGCACAGGAGTGAGCCGGCGTTACCCTCGGTTGGCGTGACCGTTCAGTTCGACACTCGAAGGCTCAAACATTTCCCCGATGCCTCTCTGGCGAGAGTTCCACCGCGGACATCAATGGCATTCTCTTGAGCAATGCGGCCTTGTTCGAGGGACATGTTACTGCCGGTAGCGCATACCACATTAGCAGACCGAACAACCCGCAATTCAGAGATGGGAATCATCGAAGCCGAGAACCAGTGTATTCCCCTATGGACCGTCGGCCTCCTGTCCCGCATAATGCCAGTCCCAGACTGAGTCCTGGCTCCAACTGATGGCCGTCTCAACACACGGACGACAGGGGCGTCTCCCACATGCCCGAAACACGGCCCACTGGTTTCCGCCCCGGCAAGCAGACAACAGTTGAGTTGAGCGAGGCTCTGAGCAGACGGCACGACGGCGTTCCGCCATGTCGATACCGATGCGATTTCGCGGGCTTTTGGGTCTGTCGTGCTCTGGACGGGATCGCGGTGGTCACGGGAACCGACTGCCGCGCATGTCCGATCCCCGGTACTGTCCGCCGCGTGAACTGCATCTTCCTCTGGGCGCGGCTGAAGCTGGTCCCGGAGGCCCGGGCGATCTGGACGTGCGGAGCCACGAACGACCGGGTCGATCCGGACTCGCGCGATGACTGCGCCGGATGCACCCAAGCCCAGGACCGCATACCGCGGCCGGGCGCTTTTGGCGGCTGACGGGCGCACGCCCGAACGTCAGTTCTCTGACGCGATCGGGCTGTAGCCCTCCGGCTTCGGGATCAGCCTCTCGCCGTCGGAGAAGCCGTCACCGCGGCCCGCAAGCCTGTCAACAAGCCGCTGTCGCCACGTCACGAGCCGGTCTGCGGCCTCAGGGTCGCCGGAGAGGTCGTGCAGCTCCTGAGGATCGCTTTCGAGGTCGAAGAGCTGTTCCTCACCGGTCACCGAGAACCAAATGTACTTCTCTCGCCCGTCAGTCAGGTAGTGCATGGCGTTGGCGGGGTCGTAGCAGGGCGAGTGCTCCCCGTGGATGTACTCCCGCCACTGCTCACCTCGCGCAGCGCCGATGACACTGCGGCCGGTCATGCCCTCTGGCGGCTCGACGCCGGCGATCTCAAGCAGCGTGGGCATGACATCCTGCAGGCCGACGGGATGCTCGAACCGACCCACCGGGCCATCGAAGCCCTTCGGGTAGCGGACCACGAACGGAATGCGCGCGGAGCCCTCGTACGCATAGCTCTTGCGGTGCAGGTTGTGGTCACCGAGCATGTCGCCATGGTCTGAGGCGAATAGCCATGCAGTGTTGCGAACATCCGCTCCCGCGGCACGGCCCATCAGTTCCTCGAGGCGCCCCATCTCGTAGTCGATCTGCGTGATGCAGCCCATGTACCCGACCCTGCCGCGATGGGTCTGCAGGTCCGTCAGTCGCCCCTCCCAGGCCGTGCGCATCGGCGGGACTCCCTCTTTCGCGTGGACATCCGCCCAATCCCCCACCGGTGTCTCCGGCAGCTCGCGGTCGATGTACATATCCCAGTAGTACTGCGGCGGATCATACGGCGAGTGCGGGCGCAGGTGCGACACCCACAGGAAGAAGGGCTTGGTCGGATCACGCTTTGCGATCAGCTCCAGAGCCACGTTCGTGGTCCAGACCGTGGAATGGAACCGCTCATCGAGGTGCCACGGTCGCGCCAGCCAGCCGTTGGCATCGACGCCATGGCCACGCTCGTGCACATCCGGCCCAAGCTCCCGCTCGATCCAGTCCCAGTAGTCATCGTCACCCTTGCGCAGATCGTGCGGCACACACTGGTGGTAGCCGTAGAGCTTGCGGCGCGGATGCATATTCCTGAAGCCGACCGAGAAGCAGTGATAGCCGGCGTCGGCGAGGATCGCCGGGAGGGTGTTCGGCTCATGCCACTCGGTGGCCGAGTAGCCAACGAGGCCGCAGTCATAGCTGCCTTTGCCGGAGTGCAGGATGCGCCGGGCGCCGGTGGTTGACGGGATCTCCGTGTAGGCGTTCGGAAAGTAGAGCCCCTCGTTGATCCACGAATCGAGGTTGGGTGTCTCTATGACCGGGTGGCCGGCGAGACCGATGTAGTCGCCGCGGTGCTGATCGGTCGTGAAGAGGATGATGTTCGGGCGCTGCTCGCTCATTTGCTATGCCTCCAGTGCTGCCGGTCGGTGGCGACTGGTTTGTGGTGGGCGTCGGGAGAGGCATTCCTCTGTCGTCGGGGCATTCCCTCTACCGGCCCGGCACAGGGAGGGCGACGGCGCCGTTCGGCGAACTTCATCGGCGACGGACAGCCTGGGCGGAGGTGCATGAGATGCGCGACGCAATCTCGATGTGGCGACATACGAAGATGGTGGTGCTGGTGGCCGTAACCGGGGCCGCCTACGCCGCCATTATGATCCCCTTCAAGATAGCGACGATCGTCCCCGGATTCACCGAGATCAGGCCGGGAGCGGGCATTCCGGTGGTCTGCGGACTGCTCTTCGGCCCGGCGGCCGCATGGGGAGCGGCGTTCGGGAACCTCGTCGGCGACATCTTCGGTGGGATGTTCGGCCCCGGAAGCCTCCCCGGCTTCATCGGCAACTTCCTGCTGGCCTACGTACCGTATCGCATGTGGCGGGTGCTGCGCGGCGATCGCCAGGCCGACGGTTCGGCACGCGAACTGCCATGGGTGGTCATCTGCGCCGTTGCGGGCGCGCTCTGCTGCGCGGTCGTGATCGCGTTCGGCGTGGCGGCGATGGGGCTTGTACCCTATCGGGTGCTTGTGCTGGCGATCTCGGCCAACAATGGCGTCATCGGAACGGTCGTGGCAGCCATTCTCCTGCCAATCCTCTACCCGCTGGCACGCTCCTTCGGCCTGCTCTACACCGACATCCTCGAGCCCAATGAGTTCGTCGCAGGCAGGATCGCGTGGGCGGGGATGGTGCTGACATGGGTCGGCGCCGGCGTCGGGCTGCTCACGGGCGCCTCGGTCGCGCTGGTTGATTGCATCTCGCCGGCGATGGAGGTCGCACCGGGGCTGGCCATCTTCTCGCCGCAGGTGATGGTCGGCGGCGGGGCGGCGATCGCGGTGCTTGTCGGCGCCGTGCTGATGGGGCCGCTTTCTGCCAGCCTGCCCGAGGAGCCGATCGAGACGCAGCCACCTCCAGGCGAGCGTGATCCGCAGTGAGCCGGCGGGCAGGGGAGTCTGTCGAGGCGAACTCTGTTAGCTTCACCTACCGCGGCGCCGACCGGCCAGCGCTCGACGACGTGTCGATGCACCTCGAGGCCGGTGAGCTTGCCTACCTGATGGGCCGGACGGGCGCCGGGAAATCGACGCTGTGCCTGTGCCTGAACGGGGTGATCCCGACGATGCAGCCGGGCGAGTTCTCCGGCGAGGTACAGGTCGGCGGCGAGAGCCTCAGAGGCCGCCCGGTGCACGAGGTCGCGGAGCGCGTCGGGATGCTCTTCCAGGACTTCGAGGCGCAGCTTCTGGCGAGCGACGTTGAGCGGGAGGTGGCGTTCGGGCTCGAGAACGCCGGCGTGCCGCGCGATGAGATGCACCGACGCGTGACGGAGGCCCTAACGCTTGTCGGCCTGCAGGACCTCCGAGGACGCGAGCCCTCAACGCTCTCGGGCGGACAGAAGCAGCGGCTGGCGCTGGCCGCTGTGCTGGCCCCGGAACCCTCGGTGCTGGTGCTCGACGAGCCGACGACTGACCTCGACCCGCGCGCGAAGCTGGAGCTGACCGAGGTCCTGGCGGAGCTGTGCCAGCGTGGGGTCACGATGCTCGTCGCTGAGCATGAGACGCCGGACGCGCTCGGCGCGCAGAAGCTGATCGGCCTGAGCGAGGGCCGAAAGATCGTGGATGGCCGCCCGGAGGCGCTGCTTCGCGACCCGGATGCATGCCGCAGGCTGGGCATCCTGCCGCTGCAGATGCCGGAGCTCTTCGCACGGCTGGGGCTGACGGACCGGCCACTCACTCCAGAGGACGCTGCGGAGGCGCTCACTGCGCATGGCCTCACGCTCGATGAGCAGCGATGCCGGCGGCCCGGCGCGTCGGATACCACGACCGCGGGCGATCCGCTGATCGAGCTTGAGGGGGTAAGCTTCACCTATCCCAACGCTCAGGTTCCGGCGCTGCGGGAGATCGATCTGACCATCCACGAGGGCGAGTTCACAGTGATCCTCGGGGAGAATGGGGCGGGAAAGAGCACGCTCGCGCGGCATCTGAACGGGCTGCTCTCCCCCACCTCAGGCGTGGTGCGGATCGCCGGGCGTGATGCGCGCGAGATGTCGGTGGTCGATCGGGCGCGGGAGGTGGGCTACCTCTTCCAGAATCCCGACCACCAGATCTTCGCGACGACCGTGCGGGAGGAGGTCGGCTTCGGGCCGCGCAACCTTGGCCTGCCGGAGGACACCGTGAACCGGCGAGTGGCCCGGGCGCTGGAGGTCACCGAGCTGGCCGGCTGGGAGGATCGCGACCCGTTCGTCCTCACCAAGGGCGAGCGCCAGCGGGTGGCCCTCGCATCCGTGCTGGCCTGTGAGCCACGCGTGATCGTCTTCGACGAGCCGACCACGGGCCTCGACGGCATGCAGCAACGGGCGATGATGGATCTGCTGGCACGGCTCAACGCCGCAGGGCAGACGGTGGTGGTCATCACTCATTGCACGTGGGCCGCGGCAGAGTATGCCCGTCGGGCCATCGTGCTCGATGACGGACGGCTGACCGCCGACCTCAGTACGCGTGAACTGTTTGCAGACGACGCGCTGCTCGCGCAGACCGGACAGGTGGCGCCGCCGATCACGCGCCTGTCACGGCTCATGGGAGACCACACGATGCTGTCGGTGGATGAATTTGCGGCCTGCGTCACGGAGGCGCGCGGCCCGAGGAGCGGCGATGAACGATGAGCGAGAGCAATCGCCATGAGACGCGTAGCGAGATCCCCTGGTGGCGCACCCCCGGAGCGTTGATTCTCTGGGCGCTGCTGGTCGCGGCGATCATCGTGGGGATCGGCAGACCGTCGGTGCGAGAGATCATCCAACTGCTCGGCGAGGCGGGCTGGTAACGTGATGACGTCGCTGTTCCGCGATATCGGGACGCCGGCGCATCGCAGGCATCCGGTCGCGAAGCTGGTTGCGCTGACGCCGCTGTTCGTGCTGCCGCTGGCCTTCAACGATCCGCTCTGGGTGCTCACCGCGCTGGGTCTCAGCTTCGCGCTGGTCCTGCTGACGGGCGCGATGCCGAATCTGCGGCGGCTTGCCGGGCTCGCGGTCATCCTGCTCGTGATGAGCACGCTGCTGTGGGCGTTGATGCTGCCGGAGCGCGAGGCCGTCTGGCAGTGGGGACCTCTGCGGGCGTCGCCGACGTCCCTGATGTACGGAATCGCCATGGGCCTGCGCCTGAACGCACTGTTGATGATCGGGGTCGCCTACGTCACGTGCACGCGTCCCGAGGAGTTCACGTGGTCGCTGCGCGCGATCGGGATTCCCCCGACCGCCACACTGGCGCTGTCACTGACATTTCGCATGGTCCCGATGCTCGCCGGCACCGCGCAGACCGTGACGCAGGCACAGGTCGCGCGCGGGCTCGATCTGCGCTCAGGTGGCCTCTTCACGCGCCTGAGACGCTACGTGCCGCTGATCGTGCCGATACTCGCCTACGCGATGCGCTCGGCCGATGATATGGCGCGCGCACTCGAATCGCGCGGTCTCGGGGCGGCATCGCGCGGGCGGACAGAGTACCGCGAATACACCTGGGACGCGGGCGACGTCGCGCTGATAGTCGTCAGCGTGCTCCTTGCCGCCGCAGCGGTCTGGCTGCGGGTGACCGGCCACGGGGAGATCGTGCCGCGTCTTTGACAGATTGGCGAGAACACGGTCGGCCAGGCACCGGCCGCCGAACACACAGGCAGACTGCGGGAGGGTCTGAGATGGCTGAGCTTTACGGCAAGAGTTACACGAAGGAGCAGTTGCGGGCGCGGGTGGGATCGATCGACCAGGTCGCCGGCATCAGGCGGGTGACCCTGGCGGACGGAGCCGAAGCCGGGGTCGAGGCGTTCGACATTCACACCGGCGGCGGACTGGACTTCACGGTGCTCGCAGGACGCGGCATGGACATCGGCATGGCGCGCTTCCGCGGCTACCCGCTCGCGTGGCAGTCCTCAACGGGCGTCCCCCACGCCTCGTTCTTCGAGCCGGAGGGCCTCGGCTGGCTGCGAGGGTTCCATGGCGGGCTGGTCACGACCTGTGGCCTAACATACGCCGGCGCGCCGTCGACCGACGACGGCGAGGAGCTTGGCCTGCATGGACGCGTCTCATACACGCCCGCCAGGCACGTCTCGTCGGGCGCATGCTGGCATGAAGGCGACTACCTCATGCACGTCTCCGGACAGATGCGCGAGGCGTCGGTCTTCGGACCAAACATGGTGCTGAACCGCCAGATATCAACGATGCTCGGGGCCAGGTCTATCCATCTGCAGGACACCGTTGAGAACCAGGGGTTCGACGAGCAGGAGCACATGCTCGTCTACCACTGCAACCTCGGCTTCCCGCTGATGGACGAGACGACGGAGCTCGTCGCACCATCGGCCGAGGTCGAGGGCCTGCAGGACTTCGCGCAGGAGACAATCGACAGCCACACCCGCTTTGCCGCGCCGAAGCCGATCGACGAGCGCGTGTACTACCATCGCCTCCACTCCGATGAGAACGGCGCGACGCAGGTGGCGGTGATCAACCGGGAACTCGGCGCCGGAATCGGTGTGTACTTCAAACTAAACGTCAATGAGCTGCCCTACCTCGTGCAGTGGAAGCTGCCCGGACAGGGAACATACGTCATGGGCATCGAGCCCGCGAACTGTCACGTGGAGGGCCGTCCGGCCGAGCGCGAACGTGGAACGCTCCAGGTCATGCAGCCCGGAGAGACGCGGCAGTACAGCCTGACGATAGGCGTCGCCGAGGGGCCGGAAGAGCTCGATGAGCTCGAACAGAGCATCCGCGCGCTCGCATGAGGGGGAGGCGACCGGATGGCCATCAGAC